>JAIBBZ010000019.1 GCA_019694435.1 Pirellulales bacterium | reverse complement strand
AAACACGCTCGACCGATCGTAGCGGCCGTCGCCGTCGTCATCGCGCAGGCAGCGAATGCGCCCGCCGGGCCGGCCGTCGCCGTCGATGCCGTTGGGGTAATCCCGCATCTCGGCGACCCAAAATCGCCCGTCGGGGCCCCAGTCGAACGCCACGGGATCGACGACCAGGGGCTCCGCGGCCACGAGTTCGACCGTCAACCCATCGCGCGGCCGCAGCGCGGCCAGCGACTCCGCCGGCGATTTCGCCCGCGGCGCCGTACTGCCGAGCAGTTGGCGAAACGAGCGGCGATCAACCAGATCCTTGAGCCGTGCCGTGTCCTCGTTCTGCACCCACAGATGCGCGGAATGGAACCAGGCGCCGTTGTTCGTACCGCGGCGCGAGATGAGCGGCAACGCGCCGCTCTCGCCCGGTTGCGCGGCCAAGGCCTGCTCGGTCCAACCCTCGCCGGGAATGTACAAGGCTACGCCGGACCCGGACTCATTCGCATAGACCAGGTCGAGAGTCAAATCGTCGTTCAGGTCGACCAGGCGCAGTCCGGCATCGCGCTGGGCATCGTCAACGAACCGCGCCCCGGCCGGCCATTTCCAAGGCCGTGCCTGCCAGGCGTCGCGCTGGGGGTCCCAGGCATAGGCTGCCTGCCGCTCTGCGTTGGCGACGAGCAGTTCGGTCTGCCCGTCGCCGTCGACGTCATACAGACGCCACCCCCGATCGAGATGCGCCGCCGGCGTTGAGCCGCCGGAGACCTCCATCCCCGCGGCGATCGATGGCACCTCGCGCCATTGCTCGCCGACGTAGCGGAATCCGCGCATCGCGCCGGTGCCCGCGGCCGCAAGCAGGATCATCTCGCCTTGAGGGCCGGCGATTCCGAATCGTGCCTCGCAGGCCGGCGCGCCCCGATCATCGACCAGTGCCATGGGAAACGGCGAGTCGATCCAGCGGCGCTGTTGCGGCTGCCAGACGCGCGTCTGTTGCACCCGATCGTTGGCGATCACGACGTCCTGGTAGCCATCGGCGTTCACGTCGATCAGACGGATGCCGTGGTCGGCGCCGTTCGCCGCGCGCAGCGGCACGCCGCCCGTCAGGTTCCACTCGAGCCGTTCGGCCGCTTCGCGAAAGTTCAGGAATTTGACCCGCCGTCCATGCCTGGCAATGGCGCCGTCGATGAACTCCACGACCTGTTCAGGCCGGATCCAGTTGTGCGGGTGAAAGACCAGGTTGAACACGCCTTGCTTGACGACCACGGCATCGAGCGCGGCTTGCCAATCGTCAATCGTGCGCGGATTGTTCGGCTGCTGGACATGCTGCGCCGACCAATCGCTGGGCACGACACACGGAAACTCCCAGCAGCAGCTCCCAATCAGATAGGGATACGGATAGTCGTCGATCGTGTTGGCAAACGAGGGAAAGGGCAGATAGCGACGAAACCGCTCGGTACCGTCGTCAGCGACCACCAACGCGCGCGGCAACGCCGGATCGTTCGAGGTCAGCAGATTGAATACCGAGCTGTCGATCGACAGGAACCGGCCGGCCGCCGTGACGCGGTCGAAGATCTCCGCGTAGAACCGGGGGCTGACCGTGTTCTGCGAATCGCAACACGGCATGCGAAAGGCCACGGGGCGGTTGTTGGGCACCCCGGCCAACAGGTCGATGCAGTTGAAGCAGGTCTGCCGCGCACGCGCCAGGTCGCCGTCCTTGAGCAGTGGGCAGGGGTGGTCGATCGTGTGAACGTCGAGGTTCAACCCCTCGCGCAACCACGACTGCAAGTGCGGTTCGGCCGGGTCGACCTGGTTGGTCATGATGCTCACCGGCGCGCGGCCGTCGATCTGCTTCAACCGCTCGAGGATCGGCCGCAGATAGGCCTCGTACTTGCGCCAGTCGCGCAGATCGTCGATCGCCAACACGACCACCGCTTCGACGTCCGGTTCACCAATCCATTGCGGCGTGGTCAGGCCGGCGTGGTGTCGCGTCGGCCAGTAGGGGTTGTGCTCTTGAAGATGCGTCAGCCGATTTCCCGAGCGGGCCGAAACGACGCTGGCGGGCGAATCATTCGGCAACCCCCACGTCTCGCCGCCTCGCGCGCGACCGGGCAACACGACGCTCAGGGCCAAGGCGAGGGCGCAGAAGTACGGGGGGGCAAAGCAACGTCGGCGACCCATGACCTCGATCTCTCTTCAAATTGCAAGGCGCCATCCGTGTAATCCGCAGGAAGGGCGCAGCCCTCCGGTTCCTTTGTCACAGTTGGAAC
Source organism: Pirellulales bacterium (assembly GCA_019694435.1). Classification (NCBI taxonomy): domain Bacteria; kingdom Pseudomonadati; phylum Planctomycetota; class Planctomycetia; order Pirellulales; species Pirellulales bacterium. Next base: position 105,203 of record JAIBBZ010000019.1, on the reverse strand, counting down.
TATCGTAGCAAAGCATTTCCACTTGGTGACTTACGCTCTCTGGTTGTCTTGCACCTTTACGGCGCTATACTTCTTCTTGGTGGGCCAGACTCCCCCTTAGCATGGTTGTTGGGGCTGAAGGGGAAAAGCATCCGTGGGGGATGCGGGCGGCCAGCAAATTGATTTGCGATCGCCGCGCCGCCCTATCACCCCGCGAAGCCCCGGAAAGGCGTTCCGGGAGCAGTTTACACCGCTTGCGCTGGGTTGCGTGCCAATTGCGGCGTCGATCTCCGCCGGCAGCATGCCCCCCGGCACCGACGAGGGGGCGCGCTTCGCCCAATGCCGCGGAGGAGCGAGCCGCCGCCGGCAGAACGCGCCGGGGCACCTTTCGCTACGGAATGCGAGGCCATGAAAACCCAAGTCGATCTGCTCGAGGAAGTGCGCTCGCTGCGGCGACGCGTGGCCGAGCTGGAGTCGGGCATCGCCACCACGGAACCCTTGTCGAAGGCCCAGGCCAGCCTGCCGCTCGACGAACGCCAAGTCGCCTACTTGCGGCTGTTCAAGCAAACGCAATTGCTCCAATCGATTCTCGACAACATCGGCGACGGGATCGTCGTTTGTGATCATCGAGGCTACTTTCTGCAATTCAATCCGGCGGCCGAGGAGCTGTTGGGGCGCGGTTCGTTCAACACCTCGCGCGCCAACTGGCCCGAATACTACGGCCTGTTTCTGCCCGATCAGCAGACGCCTTTTCCCGCCGAGGAGCTGCCCCTTTCACGATCACTCCGGGGCGAAGACATCGATAATGTCGAGATTTACGTCGTCAACGAAGCGCGCCCCGCGGGGCTGTGGCTGAGCGTCACCTCGAGACCACTGCGCGACGAAAGCGGCGAGGTGCGCGGAGGGATTGCCGTATTCCGCGATGTTACCGAGTCGAAAGTGGCCCGCGCCACGCTGCTCGACAAACAGCGTCTGCTCGAACACCTGCTCGAATTTCACGAGCGCGACCGAACCTTGACGGCTTGCGAGATCCACGACGGCATGCTGCAGGAAATGAGCGCGGCGCTGATCCATTTGCAGTCCGCGCTGCACCGACTGCCGCCGCAAGCGGCCCAGGAATTAGAGACCACGCGCGAATCGATCGAGCGCGGCGTCACCGAGGGGCGCAGGTTGATCGCAGGACTCCGGCCTCCGGTGCTCGACGAGCAAGGTCTGCTGGCCGCCCTGCAAATGCTGGCCGATCATCACTGCACCGATGAGCGCGAGGTACATTTCGACCACGACGCATTGCCCCAGCGGCTGCCTCCAATCGTCGAGGGCAACCTGTTTCGCATGGTACAGGAATGTTTGAACAACGTCGCCCGCCACAGCGAGGCCACCGAGGCCTGGGTCGAATTGCGCCACGCGGCAGGGCAACTCCAGCTGATCGTGCGCGACAATGGCATCGGCTTCGACCCTCTCCAGGTGCGCGGCCAGCGATTCGGTTTGATGGGAATACGTGAACGCGCACAAATGCTAGGCGGAAGCGCGCAAATCACCAGCCAACCCGGCAGCGGCACCCGGCTCGTGGTCCAACTGCCATGGCCTGCGGCAGCAGCCGAGCCTGGCATGTAGTACAAAATCTGTAAGGGCAAAGACAGGATCGCAAAGGGGACGGGCAAACGGGAACCGAGGCGGGGCCGTGGGGGCTTCGCGCTACACTCTCCATGGGTACTTAACCGGCCCGCCTGGTAGGCGGCCAAGAGGATGCGCAACATGTCAATTCGGGTACTAGTGGCAGACGATCACCAGGTCGTGCGATCGGGGATCGCTCGCCTGCTCGAGGACTCTGAAGTCGAGATCGTGGGAGAAGCAACCACGGGCGAAGATGCCCTGCGCCAGGCCACGCAGCTCCGCCCCGATGTGCTCCTGCTCGATATCCGGATGCCACAGCTCGACGGCCTCAACGCGCTGGCCCGTTTGAAAGTCGATTCGCCGGCGACCAGCGTGTTGATCTTTTCGAGCTACGATAATCCGACGTATATCGCACGCGCCGTGGCCCTGGGAGCAAACGGATACTTGATGAAGAACGCCACGCGCGACGACTTGCTGACCGCCATCCGCACGGCAGCCACGGGGGGCAACATCTGGAGCCGCGACGAGCTGCGGCGCGTGACGGGGGCCCTCGCCACGCCGCGCGTGCCCGGCGACAACGAGGTGCCGCTCACTCAGCGCGAGAGCGAAGTGCTCAAGCAGATGGCCTATGGCCTGACGAACCGTGAAATCGCCCAGTCGCTCGGAATCAGCTACGAGACGGTGAAAGAGCACGTCCAGCACATCCTGCGCAAGATCGGCGTGAATGATCGCACGCAGGCGGCCGTTTGGGCCGTGCGCAACGGCCTGGTTTGACCCTCGACTCTCTGCGCTTGCATCGCGAGGTGCAAGCGCAGATAACGTGGCGCTGCCCTGGGAGCAGTTGCGCCCCGTTCACCTGAGGCGATCCGTGCCGAAGCCGACCGACGTTCGCATCGTTGCCGCGAGCATGCAGCTTGCGCGCCTCGCCTATCGCACGCCGATCAAGTTCGGTGGGCGCGTGATGAACGAGGCCTTGATGTGCGACGTCGCCATCGAGGTCGAAAACCGCGCGGGACGCCGCGCGCAGGGGCGCGGTTCGATGCCCTTGGCGCACGTCTGGGCCTGGCCCTCGCAATGCGTCGATGGCAGCGTCGCGTCGGCCGCCATGCAGGCCTTTGCCGCTCGCTGCGTCGATGCGGCCCTGAGCTGCAAGGCAACGGGCCACCCTTTGGAATTGACCCACGCGTTGGGACTCAATCATCCGTCCCTGGCCCGATCGATCGAGGCGGAACTCGCGCTTGCTGAGCCGCTGCCCCGGCTCGCGCAGCTCGTGGCGGCCAGTCCGCTCGAGGCCGCCGTGCACGACGCCTTTGGCCGCGCCTTGGGCCAGAACAGTTTCGACGTGCTGGGCGCGGAGTACGTCGATCGCGATCTGGCTTCGTGGCTAAACGCCGATTTCCGTGGGGAATATCTCGATCGATATACGCTGCGCCGGCCCAAGCCGCGAATGCCGCTGTATCATCTCGTCGGGGCGCTCGATCCGCTCACGCCGGCCGACGTCGCACAGCCCGTCGGCGATGGGCTGCCCGAAACGCTGGGAGCATGGATCGCGGCCGACGGCCTGACGCATTTGAAGATCAAGCTCAACGGCGACGACCTCGCCTGGGACGTAGAACGAGTGATCGCCGTCGAGCAGGTGGCCGTCGCGGCCCAAGCGGCACGCGGCTGCTCGACCTGGTGCTACTCGCTCGACTTCAACGAGCGCTGTGCCGACGTCGCGTACGTGCTCGATTTTCTTGCCCGCGTCGGCGAACGGGCGCCGCTCGCCCTGGAACGCGTCCAATACATCGAGCAGCCCACGCACCGGGACTTGCAGTCCCATCCGGAGAACCGGATGCACGCGGCGGCCCGTATCAAACCCGTGGTGATCGACGAGTCGCTGGTCGATTTCGAAAGCCTGCTGCTGGCCCGTGAGCTGGGCTATTCGGGCGTGGCCCTCAAGGCATGCAAAGGCCAGACAGAATCGTTATTGATGGCGGCCGCGGCCCAGAAATACGGGATGTTTCTCTGCGTCCAGGATCTGACGTGCCCCGGGGCTTCTTTCCTGCATTCGGCCAGCCTCTCGGCCCGCATTCCCGGCGTCGCGGCGATCGAAGGCAACGCTCGGCAATACTGCCCCGCCGGGAACCAGGGCTGGAGCTCACGCTACCCCGGCATGTTTTGCCTCTCGGACGGCGAATTGGCGACCAGTTGCCTTTCCGGGGTCGGGCTGGGGTTCGATTGGCCGTAAACCGCGCCGCTTGCCGGCTTGGCCGACAGCATCACGTCGGATTACTGCTTAGCTTGCGCGCAGAGCCGGACGTGGTGCTGCCGCGCCGAACGTCAGCAGTCGTCGCGGAAATCGGGAAGAAACAGCGGCACATCCGTCGTAAGTCGTTACTCGATGAGAATTTCGACCTGCTGTCGCAAATCTAAAAAAGCGATCCCCCGCGGCACTGGTACGGCAATTGCTTTTGCCTGAAAGCACGTTTGGTCTGAGGGCACGACGCCCTCCACAGAGGAAAGGCCATTTGCATAAGGCGCAAGCCCATGTTGATTCACAGCTATCGGGCGGAAGGTCCGGCATTGAAGGAAGCCGTTCGCTGGGCCGCGGCGAAAGAATCACGACGGGAGCGGAACCACGGTCAATACGGAGGCGTCGAATCGATGTTGACGCTGCCGGGCAACGTGGCGCCACGGAATACCCCGGACGGAAAAAAGTAACCAATCGACCACGAACCACCGAGCGTTGCTTGCAGTAGGCGGACCAGCAACGTTCGACACCCACAGCTTTAACCCCAAACGTATTGGACGGAGACAAAACGATTATGTCCGCCGCATCTGCAGGTACTACTCGCCGCGACCATGACCTGGAAATTCGCGTCCAGTCGGCGCTCGCAGCGAGCAATATTCCCGCATTGCGACGCCTGGTTGTCGAGGCGTTGGATGGAACCGTAACGCTGCGAGGTCGGGTCTGCTCGTTCTACGAAAAACAACTGAGCCATACGCACTGCCGCCATGTACCTGGCGTGGACCGGCTCGTGGATGCCATCGACGTGATTGCCGCGTCGCGTAACCGTACGGCCGTGGCATGAACTGATACACCGAGGCCGTTACACCGAAACCGACACACCGAACAATGCGAACTACTCTCGCTCCCCCCAAGTGAGAGTTTGCCCCCGGCGAAGTCAACTCCTCCACACTCTCCCAAACTTCCCGTGGGCCTTCCCAGAGCCCGGGTCTTCGGACCCGGGCCTTCTTTTTTTACCCGCGCGTCAGGATGCCGGCGTTTGCGCCCGCGGCTAAACTGAACGGGTTCGCCGAGCTTCAGGAGCTTCCTCGACCGGGACCATTCGTGCGTCACGCCTGCTTCGTGTCCCTGTTGTTTGCGCTGGCCGGCCCTTGGGTGCCGAACCTGGCCGCGGTCCGGGCCGCCGCGGTGGTCGTGACGAATCGCACGAACGGGACCGTCGAATTCCGCCTGCGCGCCGCACATGGCCCGTATGCCGACCCTGACTTCCAAGCCAAGTCCGGTCCGCGCCCTTTCAACGATTACAAGCTGGTGTCGGGCGAAGTGCGGCCGATCGCGGTGCTGGGGCCGGTGGAATTGGAATTCCCCTCGCTGGCCGGCGCGAAACATTACTTGCTCGAGCCGAACACGGTCAGCTATTTCGGCGAGTTCGCCAACGGCGTCGATCTCGAGCAGGTCAGCTTCACCGGCGGGGAGGAGACCGTGCCCGACGCCCCGTTGGCCGAGATGCTCGAAGGCATCCCGCCGGGATACGACGTGGAGTTCAACCGCCGCGCCGCATTGGCGCCCCTTGCGGTCATCCCGGTCAAGATTCTCGTTGACGACAACGAAGCGGCCCGGCAAGAGATCTGGCAGCAGCGGCTGACCAGACGACTGGAGATTGCCTCGCAGATCCTGGCACGCGCCTGCCGAGTGCGATTCAAAGTCGTGGCTTTCGACCGCTGGGAAACGACCGACAAGGTCACCGACTTCGTCGAATTGCTCGGCGAGTTCGAACACCGCGTCGATCCGGGTCCCGCCAAGGTCGCCATCGGCTTCGCGAGCCAGTTCGAACAGCCCGATGGCCCAACCAAACTGGGCGGTGTGCGCGGTCCGTTCCGCCGACACTGCCTGGTGCGCGAGTGGCCCAACAAGATCGTGACCGAGGCCGAGCGTCTGGAAGTCCTCGTACACGAGCTGGCGCATTTGCTGTGCGCCACCCACAGCCCCGAGCCTGACTCGGTCATGCGCCCGATCCTGGGTGACGGCCGGGCGCGGGCTCGTAACTTCCGCATCCAGATCGATCCGGCCAACGCGCTGATTTTGCACCTGGTCGGCGAAGAGCTGCGCGTGCGGAACATCTATGGCCTCAGCGAACTCAGCACCACCACCAAGCTGCAACTCGCGCGGATTTATGCCGAACTGGAAAAGGTTCTGCCCAACGATCCGGCCGCCTCGCAATTCCGCGATTTTGTCCGCTTCAGCCTGGCACAAAGCACGCGGCGCGAGGAAGTTGTGTTGCTCGAAGCCACGCGCAGGGTGCTGACCGCGGTGACCGAAGTGTTGCAATCGACCGCGCCGCCCCCCGCCACCGAAGCAGGTGCAGCAACCGAGGCTGCGCTGGCCAATGGACCGGCAGGCGACGCGCTGACGAGCCGCCTGGTGAGAACTGCTGCACGAGCCGCGCGCGGCACTCCGCCGCAGATCCAGCGATTGGCCCTGTTCCTGGGTTTGGCCTTGGCCCTCGACGATACCAACTCCTTGGCCGGTGTCGCGGAGCTGCGCAAGATTGCCGAGACGATTGACGACGAAGGGTCGCGGCGCGTGCGCAGCTCGTACTTGAGCCGGGCGACGATGCTCGATCGTACCGATCTGGTGAGCGAATTCTTCTTCGCCGCCGCGCTCACCGCGGCGCTGGGCCCGACGCAAGGCGAGAATCTGGGGCTAGTACGGTTGACGAGCCCGGCGCGCGAAGCACAAGGCTTCAGCTTCGCGCAATACGCCGCGCAGCGTGCCGGCGGCCACCTGGCAAAATTCCTGGCCGAACAATCTCCCGAGCACTGGGGCTGGCTCGATCGCTTCGCCGTGGCCGACGTCATGCCTCGTATCGACGAGCTACCAGAGAAGGTGACACCCAGCGACTTTGACGCGCGCTATGGCGGTCCAAGCGACGCTCGGTTCCAGGAGGTTCGACAGCGGATCGACGTACGCATCGGCCTGCTCCCCGCTTATCGCTCCGAAGCGGCCGCAGATTAAATCGCCTTAAGGACTCACTCGCCCCGATGCGCGAGGTAGGCGCTTCATGGGCGTTCCTGATCGGTTCGAAAAATCGCGAGCCTCGCTGGGTAGAATCGGGTCATCGACTCTTCGGACCGACCAAGCGAGGCGGCTGCGCAAGGCAGCGTGGCCCGGCAGGTTGCTCAATCTGGCCGCGCACTTTGCTTGCCGGATCGCGAGCCAGATGCTTCACTGGTGCGCGGCATGGCACAATTACCCGACACCGCAGCCACACCAGCCTCGTCCCAACGGGTGCTGGGCGAACACATCGGCCGGATCATGGCGATCATCGTGCTCGTGCTCGATGGCATCGGCCTGGTCTTGACCGCAATCCAATGGCTCGGTCTCGGGGGCGAGCCGCAAACCATGTTCGGAGCGAAGCCGCCGGCGTGGTTGGCGGTGGGGTCGGCGATCGTTGCCGCGGCCGGAACGCTGGCCGCCATCTTGGTGCTTGCCAGGCATCGCCGCGGAGCACGACTCGCCTTAGTCGCAGCGGCGTTGTCGGTGTTGTTTCTGCTGACGTGTTGTCTCGTGGCCGTCGGCGAAGTCGTCCAGCTTTATTCCGAGGTCTACGCCCCCGGCCCCGAGGCCAACGACGAAACTACGAAAACCCGGTTCATCCGGCTCGGCTTCACCGTGGCCACAATCGTCGGCGCGGCACTCGGCGCGTTTTATCGCGGGCTGCTGGCCTGGGCGACGAATCGCAGCAATGCGCAGGTGCGCCTGGTTGCGTAGTCCTGCTGCCGCTGGCCGCTGGTCAGGAACCGACGGCGCCAAAGACGCAGTGGCCCGCGGCGATCGTCGCGGCGATTGGCAACCCAGGCGCTGCAACCGTTGCGTTCGGCAAGCGGAACAACGCCAGGTCAGCCGGCTCGCCGGTCGCAAGGCCCTGTACGGGCAGCCCCACCAAGGCGGCCGGTTGCGAGGTCGCCATCGCGATCGCAGTCGGCAGATCGACACCTGCCATTTGCATCACTCCGGCAATGCCTGCGCCGATCGGGCGCGATGCGCCGGCAAGCAACTGATCCTGGCCGGCAATCACCAGCCGGCCGTCGGCGAGAATCTCCAGCTCGCCATCCATGCTCGTGTAGCGTCCCGGCGGCAGACCTGCCAGGCCCGACAAATCGCTGACCAACACAATGCGTTCGGGCCCCTTGGCCCGCACGAATACGCGCACGACCTCCGGGGGAAGGTGATGACCGTCGACGATCAGGCTCGCGGTCAGCCGGTCCTCGGCCAGTTGGTCCCAGAGATAGTTGGGATGGCGCCGCAACGCGCGGTGGGCGCCGTTGCCCAGATGCGTGCTGAGGCGCGCGCCCGCGTCGACCGCGGCCCGAATCTGAGCGCCCGTCGCCGCCGTGTGGCCGATGGCCACGGTCACGCCGCTGTCGACGCACCGGCGGATCAAGGGAATCGCGCCTTCGTACTCGGGCGACAAAGTCAGCAAGCGAATCCGACCCATCGCGGCGGTTTGCAGTCGTGCGAACTCGTCCCAGCAAGGCGGTCGGCAATGCGCCAGCGGGTGAGCCCCACGTGGGCCGTCTTCTTGAGAGATATATGGGCCCTCGAGATGGATCCCAACCATTTGGCGGGCTATCTCGGGACGCTCTTCGCACGCGCGGGCCACGGTGCGCATACCGTGCGCGAGCACGTCGAACGACTGCGTCGTCAGCGTCGGCAAGAATCTCGTGACGCCGTGGGCATAGATCGCCTGGCCGATGGCGGCGACCTGATCAACCGTCAGTTCGGGAGAACTGAACTCGTGTCCCAACAGGCCATTGACCTGGAGGTCGACAAAGCCGGGAGCAACCACGGGCAACTGGTCGTCGCCGCGCGTGCGAGCGCGCGTTGCGATGGCTGCGATCTGCCCAGCCTCGATCGTCAGCCGCGCCGGGGTCAACGTGTCGAACAACAGGGCGTCGAACTGCATCGCAGATAGCCTGCCGGAAGACGCGCCTTTCCGCCAGGCGCAGCAGAGGTCCGGGGGCAGAATAACCTCGCGAGAGAGTCCGAACCAGGGCACGCTCGCACGGCGTGCCGCCACGAGCAGCCGGCGACTCGGCGGCCTAGTAACGCGGGATGCTGCCGCGCAGCGCGGTGAGGGGCGAAGCCGATCCGACCCACTCGTTGCGGTGCCAACTGCCGGAGACCCAGCCGTGGGCATAGCGCGAAGTACTAGGCGTCGGATTGGCGGCCGGCCGTGAATTCGACAGGCCGAACCAGCGCCGCGATTCGATCCGGTTTTGTCGTGCCTGGGCCGATCTTGCGGCGCGCTGACGGACGGCGACCTTGGGATCGTCGTTGCGGCGGATCATTTCCTGATAAAACCACATCTCGGGCGTCGGCTGTAGTTCGCCCAAGGAGATCGGAGGCGAGATGACCGGCGAGCCTGCGGAGGCCGGGGCCGGTTCCGACTCTTGGGCCCGTGCCAGACCCGGAACCAGCAACAGCATCAACGCGCCGATCTTCAAGAGCCGCTTCATCGACGGATACTCCTCACCGGGTCGGACGGAAATCCCCGCGGCGATCGACCGATCGAACGTCGGGGACGTCTAAGAAGCGTTTCGGCTGTTGCCGATCGCACGGATTAGTCCGATCGCGCGGGAATCGCCGGTCGTAAGGTGCCCGCGGCGCGAAGCTGGAAAAGATCGGCAGACTTTAACGCCACAAACACGTCAGGGCGCTAAATGATCGGCTGCTGTGCCTGGAGAAAGCCGTGGAAATCAGCCTCGTCACCCTGCACGACCAGCACATAGACGAGCCCGCGTTCCTGCCAGCAGTCGCTCGTCACGCCCCGGGTGGTCAACGGCCGGAAGCCGGGCGTACCCGGTAACGGGTTGCCGGCGATTTGCAGTCCACGAGCCGGCATCACCAGCAGGTAAGCCTGCTGTTTACCGCCCGGAACCAGCCGATACAGCACCCCGCTGGTGCCCAGGCAGTTTCGTGCAGCCACCCATTCGACGCGCGGATTTCGCTTCACGGCCGGGCTGTAAGGGAACCCGCGCGGCACCGCCTCGCTCAGCAATCGCCCGGGCTTGTCCATCTCGTCGAGGCAAAACGTCGCGGCTGCCTCGAGAATGTCTTCGCGGGTATAGCTGCCTCGCGGCGCGTAATAGATGGCCAGTCCCAACGATGCCGCGGCGGCCAGTCCGATGCCCAGCCAGAACGGCGAGAATGGCCGCGACCGGCGCGGAGAGTCGCCCCTCTTGGAGCTGTCCGCAACCGCCGTCGGATGGGCCGCCAGCGTCAATTGGAGTTCGGCAACCGGTGGCGTCGAGGCTGCGGCAATTGCCTCGTCGACTATTTGAACTTCGATCATCTCCTCGACTATTTGAACGTCGATCATCTCCGCGGCGATCGTCGCGGAAGTCTTGCCGGCGCCGTCGGGCAAGGCCTGCGCAGGCTCACGCTGGACGATCGAAGCATCGCCGGCACTCAAACCGGCAAGCACCCGGGCGGCAAGATCCGCCGGCGGTTCGACCGAGGCCAGCGCGGAGCGCACCGCGACGTCGAATTGCTGGACGCGCGCCAACCTGCGGTTCGCCTCGGGATGAGACGCCAGATGCTCGGCGAGGCCCGACAATTCCGGCTGCCGAACGTCGTCCGTGTCGGCTCGGCAAGCGTCGAATTGTTCGTCAAGGCGTTCGTCGATCATCGTCGGGACCGATGGGTTTGCCGCAGTGTTTCGCTGCCCGCATGTTCCGCGGCAGCCGGCTCAGCGTCCTGCATGCAGTTCGAGCTCTAACAGTTTTGTCCGCAGATGGCTCTTGGCGCGTGACAACCGGCTCATCACGGTCCCGATCGGCAATTCCAGCCGCTCGGCAATTTCTCGATACGAACAATCCTCGAAATAGAACATCAACACGACCAGCTTGAAGTCGTCCGGCAACTCGTTGAGTGCCTGCTGCAAGCGGGCCTCGTCGAGCGGCGTCTCCTCGGGACGATCCTCAGGAATCGCGTCGAGATTTAATTCGATGGAACTGGCGTTGAACGGGGCGCGGCGTCTCCCGCGCCGCAGGTAGGCGTGCCGCAGGATCGTCAGCAACCAGGCGCGCGCAGCCTCCACTTCGCGAAGCTGACCCAGCTTTTCCTGCGCGACCAAAAACGTCTGCTGGGTCAGGTCTTCCGCGTCGACCGTGCTGCCGGTCAAGCGGTAGGCATAGCGATAAACCGGCGCCAAATGTTCAGCCACCAACTGCTCGATCAACGCGGCGGCAGGCGGCGCGAACGTGTCCGGAAAATCTTGCGAGTCCGGGTGCTGCCCTGCAGCAGGCGGACACCCCTTCGACTCCTCGCAAGGGAGTTCCCGGAATGTGCTGCCGCGAGGCTGCGAATCGTCAACCATGCTCCGTCTCTTTCTGGGAGGCGCAACCGCGGGCCATTATTCCCGACCGCAAGCCCCCGGAGGAGGCTTTTTCCGAAAAACTATTCGGCTCGTGCTAGGGATGCTTGCGAAATTGGTCCCGACCCGGGAATAATCTGGCTCGCAGGTGGCTCCCTTTATATGGCCGGGGGGTCGATTCGGTTCGACCGTTGACCAAACGGTTTGACTGGTGTCATTGCCCGGGCCATGGGTCGCCACCAATTTGGGCGGATTTTTTGTTCCTCGTATCACGAAGAGAAGGGTTTCCCAATGAAGAAGCTCGCTTTCCTCGCCGTGCTGGGCCTCGTCCTGGTCGGCAACACGCTGGGTTGCAAGCCGAAGGAAGAGGGCGCTGCCCCGGCGACTGAGCCCGCTCCGGCCGCCCCGGCTGGCGGTGAAGCCGCTCCGGCCACCCCGGCGACTCCGTAGTTTGAGCGTCCCGCCTACGGCGGGAACGCGAAGTTGTTCGAGCAGCCTGCCTTTGGCGGGAACGCGAGAACAACCTCTCGCCAAACATGAAAAGGGACCGTTCTTCGGAACGGTCCCTTTTTCGTTGGCTGCTTCTCTGACCGAACACGCGTTGCCCCAGCCATGGCGGGGCGCGTGGGCTACACGCCCTTGTTCGGCTTGGGTACGCGGTTACCGGTCGGCCCTCGGCCGCGGCGGCCGCGCTTCGCCCGGGTGGCCGATTCGATCTTCACCTCGTCCAACCGCTTGCCCAGCGACGCGCGAAGCTGCTCGATTCGATCGCGCAAGGCCGCGGCCTTTTCGAATTCGAGCGATTGCGCCGCCGACAGCATCTCTTCTTGCAGTTCGACGATGTACTCCTCGGTCACATATTGCACCTCGTCGGTCCGCCCGGCCGCCGCGTTGGCCGACGAATGGGCCGCGGCCACGGCCTCGATGCCGGCCCGAATGTGCTTGCGAATCGACTCGGGCGTGATGCCGTGCTCGGTGTTATAGGCGATTTGCAATTCGCGGCGGCGGCGCGTCTCGCCCACGGCCCGCGACATCGACTCGGTCATCGTGTCGGCATACAGCACCACTCGGGCATTGACGTGCCGTGCCGCGCGGCCGATGGTCTGAATCAACGAGGTCTCGCTGCGCAGGAACCCCTCCTTGTCGGCGTCGAGAATCGCCACCATGGAAACTTCGGGCAGGTCGAGACCTTCGCGCAACAGGTTCACGCCCACGAGGGCCTCGAACCGTCCTTCGCGCAGATCGCGCAGCAGTTCGACGCGTTCGAAGGCGTCGAGTTCGCTGTGCAGCCACTTGCACTTCACGCCTTTTTCCGTGAGATAGTACGACAAGTCTTCGGCCAAGCGCTTGGTCAGCGTTGTCACGAGCACTCGTTCGCTCACGGCGGCGCGGGCGCGAATCTGTTCGAGCAAGTGCGGCACCTGCCCGCGCGCGGGGTGGATCTCGATCTCCGGATCGAGCAGCCCCGTCGGCCGGATCACCTGTTCGACCACCTCGCCGCCGGTTTGCTCGAGTTCGTAAGGCCCCGGCGTGGCCGAGACATAGACCACTTGCCGGATCTTCGCCTGAAACTCCTCGAATCGCAGCGGGCGATTGTCCAGCGCGCTCGGCAGCCGGAAGCCGTGATCGACGAGCGTCCGCTTGCGGCTGTAGTCGCCGGCGTACATCCCACGCACCTGCGGCACCGTGACGTGCGATTCGTCGACGATCAGCAGGTAATCGTCGGGAAAGAAGTTGAACAGCGTATCGGGCGTCGAACCCGCCGGCCGGCCGCTCAGCGGGCGGCTGTAGTTCTCGATGCCCGGGCAATAGCCCACCTCCATCAGCATCTCGATATCGAAGCGCGTGCGCGCCTCGAGCCGCTGGGCTTCGAGCAGCTTGCCCTGGTCCTTGAATTCCTGCAGCCGGGCGACGAGTTCCTCCTTGATCGAATTGACGGCCGCGTGAATGCGCTCTTCCGGCATCACGAAGTGCTTGGCCGGGTAGATGAACAACTCGTCCTGGTGCGAGATCACCTCGCCGCTGGTCGGATTGATGATCGAAAGCTGCTCGATCTCGTCGCCCCAGAATTCGATCCGCACGGCGAACTCTTCGTAGCTCGGCCACAATTCGACGCAATCGCCGCGCACGCGGAACTTGCCCCGGGCGAATTCCACGTCGTTGCGGTCGTACTGGATTTCGACCAGCTTCATCAATACGCCGTCGCGATCGGCCGATCCGCCTCGTTCGAGGCCAACCATCATCGAGCGATAATCCTCCGGCGATCCCAAGCCGTAGATGCACGACACACTGGCCACGACGATCACGTCGCGCCGGCTGACCAGCGCGCTGGTCGTCGCCAGGCGCAACCGATCGATGTTCTCATTGATCGACGCATCTTTTTCGATGTAGATGTCGCGCTGCGGGATGTACGCCTCGGGCTGGTAATAGTCGTAGTAGCTGACGAAGTAGTGGACGGCGTTGCGGGGAAAGAACTCCTTGAACTCGGCGTAGAGCTGCGCCGCGAGCGTCTTGTTATGCGAGAGCACTAGCGTCGGGCGGTTCAGCCGGCGAATGACGTTGGCCATCGTAAACGTCTTGCCCGAACCGGTGACGCCCATCAGCACCTGGTGCCTGCGCCCGGTGGACAGGCCCTGAGACAGGGCCTCGATCGCCTGCGGCTGATCCCCGGCCGGGGCGAACGGTGCAGCGAGTTCGAATTCCACGTCCCTTGGCTCCTGGGGGGCCCTGCGGCTGGGGCGATGTCTCCGGTGACGCGGCTCCGACCACCTGCCGGACACATCGCCCAAACCGGGAATTATAGACATCGGCCCTGTGTGTCGAGCGATTCCTGCGGGCGATTCTCGACCAGCTTGGCCGGGGCCGCGCGGCGCGATTACACTGCACGGACGTTTGTACGATTCGCCTTTCGATCTTTACCGGCCAACCCTGAGGGCCACCGCGCGATGCCAACTCTCACCCGATCTACCTGGCTGGCCCTCGCCCTGGGCCTGGCGAGCCTGCTTGACGGCACCGGCCTCCGCGCCGACGACGCGCCAGCCGAGGGGACTCCCAAACCGGAAGGCACCCTGGCACGCTCGAGCTATGCAATGGGCCGCGAGTTCGGCGAGAATTTTCGCAATCAGTTCATTGAAATTGACTTGCAGGCCCTGTACCAGGGCATTGCCGATGGGCTCAAGAATAACCCCTCGCCGCTCTCGGCCGAGGAGGCGCAAGCGGCGCTTAAGGAGCTCTCCGCGTTGCTGCAGCAGCAATACACGGCGCGCCGGCAAAAACTCGCCGAGGCAAACAAACGCGCCGGCGCCGACTTTTTGCTCGACAATGGCAAGCAAGAAGGCGTCGTGATCCTCGCCAGCGGGCTGCAGTACAAGGTGGTCCGCGTGGGCAAAGGCGAGAAACCCGCGATCACGGACCGCGTCGCGCTGCACTATCGTGGAACGCTGCTCGATGGAACCGAATTCGACAGCTCTTACAAGCGCGGCGAGCCCCAGCACTTGAATGTCGCCACGGCCATTCGCGCCTGGAACGAGGCCTTGCCGCTGATGTCCTCCGGCTCGAAGTGGATCTTGTACGTGCCGCCGGAACTGGCCTACGGCGAAAAGGGGAGCGGCGAAAAAATCCCGCCGAACGCGACGCTGGTGTTCGAGATCGAGCTGCTGGGGATCGATTAGCCGCGATTTCCGAGCGCGGAAATCCCCCTCACTTCGAGCTGGGAGACGCCGCCTCGGCCGGGTCATCGTCCAGCGGCAACAAGTAGGGCCGCATCTTGTCCAGCGTCGCTGGGCCAATGCCGTCGATATCGAGTAATTGCTCGATGGATGTGAATGCGCCGTGCTCGTCGCGATAGGCGACGATCCGGTGGGCAGTCGTCTCACCCACCTCGGGCAGCAGTTCTAACTCCGGCCAGGCGGCCTCGTTCAGGTCGACCAAGAAACGCGCCTGGCGCGCGGGCAGCCGGTCAAAGTCGATCAAATCGATGCCGCGGCGCCAGAGGTCGATTCGCCACAGCAGCAGCGCGACCAGGGCCAGGGCTACGAGCATTGCGACCGTGCGCTGGTCGTGCCGCTGCAAAAACGCCTTGGGCGCTTGGTGCTTTTCGCTACCCGCTGCCGATCGATCCACAGCACTGCCACCTGGGACGCTACACTGAACGCACTCGACGCAGAGCCGGCCCGGCGCCGGCGTACCGACCCGATCTGGATCAGGCGATTCCCGTGGCGAAGGATTTTACTCCGGTTTGTTGGGATCAACAGCTTGCCGACTCCTGGCAGGCCCTGCTGCAACTGGCCGTTCGCGAGGATCTGGCCCGGTTGTACGACTGGACCTCTGCGGCCCTGGTGGATGTCGAGACCGAAGCCCGCGCCGCAATCGTGGCCCGCAAGGCGGGAATCCTGGCCGGGCTGCCGGCGGCCATCATGACTTTGGCCGAGTACAGCCGGTCGGCCCAGTTCGCAGCCCTCGTCGCCGATGGCGCCGCCGTGCAGGCAGGCCAGACGGTGGCCGTGGTGAGCGGTTCGGCGCGTGCCTTGCTGGCCGCCGAACGCGTCATGTTGAATATCCTCGGCCATCTGTCCGGCATCGCCACGCTGACGCGGCGCTATGTCGACGCCGTGGCTGGAACCGGCGCGCGCGTCTACGACACCCGCAAGACGACGCCCGGCTATCGCCGTTTGGAAAAATACGCCGTGCGGCTGGGCGGGGGCCACAATCATCGCACTGGGTTGTTCGATCATCTGCTAATCAAAGACAACCATCTGGCCGTGGCCGAGTCGCAGGCGGGTGGCTCACTTACGCCGCGCCAGGCCGTCGTCCGCGCGCAGGAATTCATGGCCCAAATGCTGCCCGAGGGCCAGCGCGCCGTGATCATCGAGATTGAAGTCGATCATCTCACACAACTGATCGACGTGCTGCCGGCCGGTCCAGATATCGTGCTGCTGGACAATATGACACCTGACGAGTTGCGCGAGGCCGTGGCCATTCGCAACCGCCTGGCCCCGCACGTCGAGCTGGAGGCCTCGGGCGGCGTGCGTCTCGAAACGGTGGCCGCGATTGCCGCGACGGGGGTCGAGCGGATCAGCGTGGGGGCCCTGACTCATTCGGCCCAATGGTTCGACGTCGGCCTCGACTGGAACCCCGCTGCACTCGCCGAAACGCCGGGCAATTGACTGTTGTGACGGCTGTAAGGGTCGTCTACTCGCCAGGTAGACGGATCGACCTGGCCGCGAGCGTCCCGTCGGGACGATTTTTCGCCGATTTCCTGCGGAGTTTGACAAGCCTAGCGAGCGAACTAGGGTTCCCATGCATCCATGCCTCGGGGAGGGGAGTGGGTGCATTGACTGGCGCGGCAGGGATAGCTGGGAGCTAGAGGGGACCCTGCCGCGCCATTTTTATTGTCCAGCGGACGGATCAACCGCTGCCGGGCGACTCACCCATGACTCGCACTGGCCCAACAGCACGCCGGACTTCCTGTCGCCGCGGCTTCACGTTGCTCGAGGCGATCGTTGCGATGGCCATCATGGCAATCGCCGGCACGGCCTTGATCTCGGGCGTGTTCAGCGCGATCGAGAATGCCGATTTTGCCGCCGAAGCGCAGATCGCCCAGGGCCTGGCAGCACAGATGCTCGACGAGATCGCCGCCCGGCGCTATGCCGAGTCGGGAGCAGGGGCCTATCAAGTCACGCTGGGGCCCGAAGCCGGTGAGACGAATGGCGTCGTGCGCACGGCATTCGACGACCTCGATGACTACGCGGGGCTGAGCAATACGCCGCCGGTCGACCGCTACGGCGTGGCGCTGGGCACCGAAAATGGCTCCGGCGCGACGCGCAACGCCGCCGCTGCCGCGCCCGCCAGCTTTTTCTCCACCTGGCGTGTCGACGTCGAAGTGAACTACTTGAACGCCACGAATCTCAGCCAGACGAGCAGCACGCCGACCGATTTCCGCGAAGTCCAGGTCAAGGTCTATCGCACCAACGGCAGCTCGCCACGACTGGTCGCCACGCAACGCAGGGTGTTTGCCTATGTGCCGCGCCCCTAGCTGCCGACTTGCCGCCGCGCCGCGCTGGCGGGCACCCCGTGACGGGATGACCCTCGCCGAATTGCTGATGGCGATGGTCATCACCGGCCTCCTGGCCGGGATCGCCGCCGGCATGGCCAATGCCACGTTTCAGGGCCATCGCTACAGCCGCGGGCGCTCCGACGCCACGCAGCATGCCCGCGTCGCCTGCGAGCGCATGGCCCTGTTGATCTCGCAGGCCTATGCATCGCCGACGCATCCGGGGGTGGCCGTCGTGTACAAGACGGTCGGGAGCGAACAGTTTCCCGATACCTTGGTCATTTGGACCCCCACCGGCTCGCCGGTGAACACCGCCGGGCCACCGCAAATCAGCGAATGCGTGTTCATCTGCTGCGACCCGGCCGCCCCGCAACGGTTGATCGAGCTCCGAGCCCCAGGCGACACGCGCACGCTGCCGCTGGACGACACGATCAACGATTCCGCGAACCAGGCCATCGTCGCGGCATTGAAAGTCGCTCCGACGAGCACGGTCATCGAACTGACCCCCCTGGTGCGCACTTTCACGGTGAGCAGTACGTCGCTGGGCGCCGTGCGTTTCGAGCGCAAGCTGCATCCGACGACCGCCGAATGGACGAGCTACCAGGCCAACACGCTCGCCTTCTCGGCGATGTCCTGGCCGCGGGACCTGTGGGGCGCCACGGTCGGCATGCGTCAGTGCACGGTGCGATACGAGCTGCAGCTGATGCCCGGCGACGAGGCCGTGCTGACCGATCCGCAAGGCGTTTCGGCCTTGCCGTTTCTTGGCTCGGCCACGTTTTACGACGACCTGAAGGCCACGCACTAGCGAAGGAGGGAACCCACGATGTTGCGTTCGACCGATCGCTCCGCTCGGCGCGGCGCGGCCATGATCATCGTGATGGTCTTGCTGGCGATGACCATGGTCGTCACCTACTCGGTCTTGCATACCAGTGCGACGGTCACGCAGATCCAGGCCAACGGCGGTCGCGAAGATCGGGCCCACCTGGCCGCCGCGGCCGGCATCTCCGCCGCACTGCGGGCCATGCACAACGCGAGCGTCTGGACAGGCGTGAGCACGACGCTCACCGGCAGCCTGTCGACACTCGACAGCTACAGCGTGACCTACACGGCCGGCGACAGCTCGCTGACGGTGAGCAGCTCTGATTATGCCGAGTATCCCTATCGCGTGACGCTGCTCTCAACTGGCACGGCGGTCGACTCCAGCAATCCGGCGCTCAGCTCGACCCACCAGATTCGGGTCGTCGTACAACTGGTGCGCGAACAGTTGTCGGCACAACCGTCGAACTGGTCGTCGCTGTCAAACTACACCGTCTACCAGAACAAAGACTCGAGGGTCGTCAAGATCGACTTTCCCTGCAGGATTACGGGCAACGTGTTATTCAATGGCGACCTCGACCTTTGCAGGGACTATCCCGACGGCAGTTCCCGGGCCACGTTCACGATTGACATGGGGAATATGCCTGGCGCCGGCCAGGCCGATTATCGGCCCTTCGGCGGCACGGTCACGCTCAACGCCGACAAGCAATTGAACGACGACTCGGCGGTGCTGAGCGCTCAGATGCAGACGGCGGTCAATACTATTTCCGGTGCGGCCGCGTCGCTTGGCTCCAGCATGTCCTCGGTGACCACCTATCGCCTGTATGCCGGAGGGCCGGTCTACTCGATTCCTGCGCTGGCTTCGAGTATCAGCAACGTCACGTTGGCACCCGACGTACCGACGAACCCCTTGGGTATCTTCCGCGCCACCTCGAACATCACGGTCGGCAGCAATGTCACGATTCAGGGCATGCTGCGCAGCCCTGCGAAAATCACCATCTCGGGCAGCAACGTCGTGGTCTCGGGAGCGAACCTCGGCCCCTTGCGCGGCTCGTCCACGCCCGTCCACCTGCCGACGCTGCGATCCAACGACTTGACCGTCAACGCGTGGGCAAACTGCACCGTAACCGGCCTGGTCTGGGTGGACAACGCGTTCAAATCAGCCAAAGGCGCTTCGAACGGATCGCTCACGATCACCGGCCGCGTGCTGTGCGAAGAGTTTCTCGTCGAAGGTCGCAACGAATGGGACTTGGGATTGTCCTACTGGAACCTGATGCTGAGCGTCTTCAACACTCAGAAAGGCCAGCCGGGCGGGATTCAGTACTACCCGGCCTACTGCGTCACGTTGCCCTCGCTATCGCTCACGCCGCTGTGCACGATTCAGCCCCCGACGAGCAATGTGACCTATCACGGCAGCTCACTGTCGAACCCTGTTTTTGCACCCGCCACGGGGGCCGCCGGGCTCAAGTGGGATCTCGTCTCGTGGGCAGATGTGAACTAGGGCCGCGCTTGTCTGCGAGCGCTCGACCAGCAAGATCGCCAGCAGCGACAGCACCGCGACCCTTCACGAGCGGCGACATTTTCCCGCAACTCCCGCCCTTGAAAATCGCGACAATCGTTACAGGCAGCCTACGTTGCGCCGCCGTTTTGCCAGCATTCCTCGCACGATTGCTTTCCTGGAGACCTACCGATGCTGAGCCGCGTAAACCCGGGGTGGAAGACTCTCGTCGTCACCCATGTCGTATCTCTTTGCATGCTAGGCTTTTACCAGTCAGCCGCCGCGCAAAAGCCGACGCCCGAGCCCTTTGCCAACGCCGTCGAGCAGCGGTTCGAGATGATTACCCAGTTGAAGGAAATCAACGCCCAGCTTCGCGAGCAAAACGCGCTGTTGCGCTCCGGCAAGTTGCAAGTGGTCGTAGCGCCCAAGCGTTAAGCGCCGATCGCGCAAGCCCCGCCTCGGGGCGCGGCCCCGCAACCGCGGACGCAGGGCGTGTAGATCGATCGCCCGGTGTCCTCCCATGGCCTGCTCACGACAAATTCGACGCGGATACACGCTCGCCGAGATGCTGGTGGTCGTGACGCTCGTGGCCGTTCTGGCCTGGACGATGATCCCCAGCATGACCCCCTCGGCCAGCCAGCAATTGCTGGGCACCGCCGAGACCGTCGCGTCCGACCTGGCCCTGGCCCGTAGTCTGGCAGTGGCCAATGGCAGCACCTACCGCGTCACGTACCAGCTCACTCAGAACCGCTACGTGCTTGAGCACACGGGCACCAATCCCGCGCTGGAAACGCTGCCGCATTGGGCGTTCCGCTCGCCGAGCGACCCGGCCGACCAACACATCGTCGAACTGAGCAAGCTGCCGAACTCCGGCTTTACTTTGCCCGCACTGGCGAGCGTGACGCTGGGCGGCACAAGCACGGCCTCGACTTGGATTGAATTCACGCCGCTGGGAGCCACGTCCGCGGCGGCCGAGTCGGTCGTCTGGTTGCAGACCGGTAGCGCAACCAGCGCTCGCTACGTCGCCGTTCGCGTCAATCCCGTGACCGGCCTGACCACGATCGACGACATCACCGGCACCGCGCCCGCCGGCGCAGGGATCGGCGGTGGATAACAGGACCAGCCGTCGGTCCCCGGTTCGAAGGTACGTGCCACCGATTCAATTGACCGTTTTGCCAAGAGTGTCGCCATGGTGGGGTTTCCCAAATTCAAGCATGTAGGACCGATCGGAGTCGATCTCGGCTCGCGAACGGTCAAGCTGCTGCAATTCGATGACGCGCGCGGCAAGCTGCTCGAAGCGGCGCGCGCCGAGCTGCGCCTGCCGGCGGACGCGGCTCCCGCCGACGTCGAGGCCGGCCTGGTCGCGGCGCTGCAGCAAGTCCGACAGTCGCACAATTTTGTCGGCCGCGACGCCGTGGTCTGCCTCGGCACCCGGCAATTGGTCGTGCAGAACATTCGCGTACCGAAGGTCGCGGCCTCGCAATTTGCCATTGCCGTGCGAGACGAGGCGGCGAGCCGGTTGCCGTTTCCACTGGCCGAAGCCGAGCTGCGCTACCTCGAAGCTGCGGATGTCCGCCAGGGCGACGAACTCAAACGCGAAGTCATCCTGCTGGCCTGCCATCGCCCGGTGCTCGACGGCACGTTGAACGTGATCGAGCGTGCCGGCCTGCGCCCGGTGGCCGTCGATGCCGAGCCGGTCGCCATCCTCCGCTGCTTTAGCCGCCAATTTCGCCGTGAGAGCGATCAGCAGATTTGCCTGATGCTCGTGCACATCGGCGTGGCCAGCACGGTCGTCATCATCTCGCGCGGCGGCAAGGCCATGTTCATCAAGTACCTCGACATCTCCGGGTGCCACTTCGACGAGGCACTCGCGCGGCACCTGAAGATGGACCTGGCCGAAGCAGCCGCGCTGCGCCGGCAACAAGGCGATGCCCGCCCCGAAAACTGCGATCCCGATATCGACCGCGCCATCCGCGACGCCACGCGACGGGTGCTCGACCAGTTGGGCCAGGAGTTGGCTCTGTGTGCCCGATACTACAGCGTGACGTTTCGCGGCCAACCGATCCATCGCGTGATGCTGAGCGGCGGCGAAGCCGACGCGAACTTGTTGGAAGCGCTGTCCGGACGGCTGGAGATCCCCTGTGAGCTGGGCAACCCCTGGCGCGAAGTCGGCGATGCGCACGGCACCGGCCGGCGCACGCAATGGGATGTAGCCACGGGGCTGGCCCTCCGCCCCTTGAATTAACCGCAACAACATCCGACTGAACACGTTTCCGCGGCCACCATGGCACAGCCCACCGCACAACTCGAAATCGACTTCCTGCCGGCGCGGTATCGCGAACAGCACCGCAAGCGGACGTTGAATCTTTGGCGCGTCATCGTCGTATCGATGGCGACGGCGCTCTTGGTCGTCGGGGCGGGGCATCAGTGGAGCATCCGGTGGCAGATGCAATGGGAGCTGCAAGCGGCCCATGAACGTTACGAATCGCAGCGCGCGGTGTCGGATCAGCTCGGCAAGTTGCAAGAAAGTCTGCACGCCGCCGAGTCGCGAGCGCAACTGCTGACGTTTCTCGACCATCCCTGGCCGCAATCGCAACTGTTGTCCGCGGCCCTGGCCCCGGTGCCAGCGGACATGCAGGTCACGAGTTTGCACATGGTGCACGAGGCCGTTGTGCCGAGCGCCGCGGAGTCGGCGCTTCCGGCCGTCGACCCGCTGGCCGGCACCCCGGAGGTAGAGGAGTCGCCATGGGTCAATGATCTTCGCACGCTGCAGAAAGAGTGCGGCGCGATGCAGGTCTGTTTGATCATCGAAGGAACGGTCGTCAGCGCCGCCGAAGTGCAAGCCTATTTGCGGGGCGTGCGCGAGTCGCAACTGATCGCCGGCGCCGAGATGCAGGCCCTGGAAACCGATGCCGAAGGCACGACCCGTTTCCGCGTCCGGCTGCGAATCCGGCCAGGGCTGGGAATACCAGGAGGTCCTGCCGTCACCGTGGATGCACCGCTGGCCAAGGCAGGTAACCCATGAATCGCAACTACAGCGAGCTGAAATGGAATTATCGCAACAGCCTGATCATCACCGCCCCGTTGGTGGTCGTAACGATCGTCTACTTCATCTACGTCTACCTGCCGGTGCAGACCGAGATCGCCGAACTGCGCCGCGAGCGTGATGGGATCGAATTGCTGGCGCGCGAATCGCAACAGCTGGGCGCAAAACTGGAATCAACCCAGCAGGAGCTCGCCGCAGTTCAAAAATTCATCGACGAGCAGCCCCGCAGGCTGATGCCGCTCGAGACGGCGATGGACGAGCTTGCAAGCATTCCGATGCTGGCGCGCCAGGCGGGCGCCAGCATGGAGCGCTTCGAACCCGCGACGGCGATCACCACCGACAAGTCGCTGGCCCGCATCCCCGTGAATGTGGAATGCAGCGGGAGCCTGAGCGAGCTGTTCGCGTTCCTCGGCAGCCTGGAAGCGTTGCCCAGCAAGTTCTGGGTCGACGACTTGAAGCTCGAAGCCGGCCGCGAAGCTGGGCAAAAGACAAAATGTGAATTGAAGCTGGTCGTGTTTGCCGAACGATCCACGAAATCCGATTAGGTCGACTCGGTTGATCGGCCGATACATGAGGAGCCGGACCGTGCACCCCCGCTGGGTGTGCCGGACGGCGAGCGTGCTAGCGTGAAATCTTCCGAATTGTGGCAAGCCAGCCTCCGCGATCTGAAGCGCAATCCGCGCAAGGCGCTGATGCTCGGCCTGCTGGCGGCGGTGGCACTCTACTTCTGGGTACCGCTCGTCAGCGGCTGGCTCGGCCGCGGAGGACTCGGGGCATCTTCGTCGACGAACGCCATGGGACTATCGAACACCACCGAAACCGCCGCTCCGACGGACGACCAGCCGACCTTCCCTTGGAAGGCCGTGGCCGCCGCGATGCGCGAATGTCCTTGGTCGCGTCCGCTGACCGAGTTGTCTCTGGCACGCGATCCGTTTGCGGTTCCTGCAAAGCCCGTTGCAGAGCCTGCCGCGCCGGTCGTGGACCTGGACCTTCAGGCAGCAACCACCGCGGGGAACGATCCTGATTCGCTCGGGCTGTATCTGAGTGGAACGATTGTCGGTGCTGGCAGCCGCACGGCGACGATCAACGGCCGCGTCTACCGTTTGGGAGATCGCGTCCTGGCGCAGGACGACTCGCTGTGGACCGTCGTCGAGATCGGCGCGCGGTACGTGCTCCTCGATCGCCGCGGCACCGTGGTCAAGATCAAGATGCAACCCTCCGCGGCCGAGAAAATGCGCACCCGCGAAGAACTGACCGATCCACCGGCGGGCTGAGCGCTCGCACCAAATTGAACTTGCGCCAGGCGTCACGGAAGACCCCATGCACTCACTGCTCCGCGCGCTGTTGCTGGTAACCTGCGGCACCGCGGGCATTGCGCTGGCCTGCCACCTTGCGGGCCAAGCGCCGCAACACGCTCGGTCGATGCATCCACGCTCCCAGCATCTCCCCCTGGCAGCCATTGCGCGTCCGGCGCTGCGCGAAGCTGTCACGGCGCCTTCGACACCCACGACCAACCTGCCGTCGCCTTCCATCGCGTCAATTTCGCCGGAGGCGCCGGCATCCGTCGCGATAGCAGCCGCGCCCGCGCCGGCGAACCTCACTCCCGTGCTGGCGGTGCCGAATCCGGCGGTAACGCAACAGCTACCGCAACTGCCCACAGGCAGCCCCGACGCGATGCTCGACTTCGTCCAAGAGACGATGAAGACGATCACCAATCAAAGCGCCCAGCAGGCGGAAATTACCAAGAAGCTTCTCGAAAACCTGCCTGGAAAGTCCGATGCACCGCCGACGGCCGCCGGGGGGCCGGCCGTCGGCGAGGACGCCCCATCCACGGCTCCGACGGCGGATCAACAGGAGGAAATGCCGGCGCCTGCGCCCAGCGGCGGTGGCGGCAGCTCGGTCGCGCCACGCTCGCACATCGACCTGGCCCAGCCAGGCCCGGACGGTCAGGAACGCTACTCGATCAGCGTGCAGAACGAAGACATCCACGTCGTGCTGGAGATGATCGCCGCGCACGGGAACTGGAACATCCTGCCCACAAAGAACGTCTCCGGCACCGTGTCGGTCACCCTCAACGACGTCGAGCTGAAGACGGCGCTCGACGCCATCTGCAAGACCAATGGACTGATCGTGCGGCCGCAAGGCAATTTCTACTACGTAGGCACCTCCGAAGATTTTCAAACCCTGAACCAGTCGTTCGATCGCATCGGCGTGCGTCTGTTTCGACCGAATTACGTCTCGGCCGCCGATCTGCAGCAGTTGCTGACTCCGCTGTTGACGCTGCCGCTGGGCAAGATCAGCGTGACCACCGCGGCCGAGCAGGGCATCGCCAGCGATGCCGACCAGGCCGGCGGCAATACGCTCGCTTCGCCCGATTGCGTCGTTGTGCAGGATTACGAGAGCGTCTTGCAGGAAATGGAACAGATCGTCGCCGAGATCGATCAGCGACCCCTGCAAGTTGCCATCGAAGCCATGATCCTGAGCGTCACGCTTAGCGACGAGAACGCGTTTGGCGTCAACTGGAACTTCCTGCTGCAAAACAAACACGTACGCCTGGCGACAGGCACGGTTCCCGACACGATCTCCCCGAACCAAACGACGACGTCGGCGGCACCGATCAATCCCAACGGGTTCGACACCGCCGGCGGCTCGGGCAACATCTTCCTGCCGAACGGCGGCCTGGCGTTTGCCTTTCTCGACGAAAGCCTGGGTTCGTTCATCACGGCGCTCGAAACGATCGGCGACACCGACGTCATCGCTTCGCCGCGGCTGATGTGTTTGAATAAACAGCGCGCCGAAATCCTGATCGGTGCCAAGCTGGGTTATGTGAGCACGACGGTCACGGAGACCTCGACGGCGCAGACGGTCGAATTCCTCGAGGTCGGCGCGCAATTGAAAATTCGCCCCTTCGTATCGACCGATGGCACGATTCGCATGGAAGTGCACCCGGAGCTGTCCACGGGTTCGGTGCGCATTCAGGACGGCTTCACCTTGCCCGACAAGGAATTGACTCAGGTCACCTCGAACATCATGGTGCGCGACGGCTGCACTGTCGTGATCGGCGGTTTGATGCGCGAAGACCTAACGGTGAATACCACGCAGGTGCCGCTGCTGGGCAGCCTGCCCGCCGTGGGCTTCCTGTTTCGCCAACGTGAAGAAACCGTCGAACGCCGCGAGATTCTCGTGCTCGTCACGCCGCATATCGTTTACGACACGGAACTGGCCGCCGAAGGCGAAAAGGGTGCCAGCGAATTCCACCGCCGCCAGCGTGCCCAACTCGATGCCGGCAATCCGCTGGGGCGCGACTACCTGGGCCGCAAATACCTGCGCAAGGCGCAGACGGCCCTGGCCGAAGGCGACGTCGCCAAAGCCATGCAACACATCGATCTGGCCGTACGGTTCGATCCGTCGAACCGCGCCGCGATCGACCTGCAGAACGATTTGGCCGCCGGGCGCTACAACGGCGAACACCACGGCTCGGCACGCATGCTCGACGGGTTGCCGCCAGACGCCGAAACCATCACCGCGGCCCCGGGCGAATTGCCCGAACCGGGCGACGCCCCGGGCACTGGCCCCGTGTTCGGCCCCGAGGCTCTCGACGGCGCCACGATCGATCCCCGCCTGCTCGACGAACTTGAACAGGGGCCGCCCCAATTTGTCCCGCTGCATCCGCGCGACCCAGGTCAGCCGGGGTCGGTGCGCCCGATTGTACCGGGCAACAGGGAATTCCCGTGATGCTCACGGCGCGACGCGCAGTCCCGCTGCCGGTCGTGTTGGCCATCGGCCTGGGCATGCTGCTGCCGGCGTCGGCGGGCTGCCAGTTGCCCAAGGCCTTGCAGAGCAAGATCCCCGACGTCGCCCCCGAACGCGAGGCACGACGCGAGGATGCAATCACCGAATTCGAGCAGCGGCGCAACGACGCGCAATTCCAAGCGGCCATCGGTCGCCGTGCCGAGCGCGATTGGGACGGCTGCCGCCGTGAACTGATCGCGCTGCTCGAGCGCGACCCCGAGCACCTGGCCGGGCGATTGATGCTGGCCGAGGTGCTGCTCGAGCAGGGGCAAGCCGACGCCGCGATGTCGCACGTGCAATTCGTGCTCGATCGCGAGCCCGACAACGCTTCCGCACAGCGGCTGGCGGCCCTTGTTTCTGACGCCGCGAGCGACGCTCCGCCCGCGGCAACCGGCGTTTCGCCGGCCGGTTATGAGCAATCCACACCTGTTACCGGATCTATCGGCCGTGCGCTTTCGCACGATGTTGCCGAAGGCGCGCGGCTGTTATCGCTCGCGCAGGTCGACGCTGCGCGAGCGGCGTTCGATCGGGCCATCGAAGCGGCGCCCGACGACCCGCAAATTCCGATCTCCGTGGCCGTGGAAGCCCTACGAGCCGGCCAAACGGGCCTGGCGCGCGACTACCTTCAGGCCGCGACCGCGCGGCATGCCGAACAGGCCCGCCTGCATGAGTTGTTGGGGTTAGTCTACTATCGTCGGGGGGAACTGAGCGCGGCCCAAGTCTCGCTGCAGCAAGCACTTTCTTTGGACAATACCCGCGCACTGTCCTACTTTTTACTGGGTTCAACGCTGGCAAAGTCAGGAGACCACGCGGCGGCCGAGCGGGAGTTCCGCGAAGCCGCACGACGCGATCGCCGCTTTGCCGTGTCGCGCTGAATCCGGCGTCAGCGAACTGCTGGCATCGCCCGCCTGGGATAGTTGGTTCGACGCTCTCGTCGCCGCACACGGCCCGACGGAGTTCGCTCGGACGACATCCCACCACCCCGCCTGCCTGATGATTCCGCGCAGCGTCCGACGATTTCCATGAACCGCACTAGTGCCCAACTCGGCTTCGCCGCCAGCATGCTGGCTTGCGCGGTTAGCGCTACGGCGCTGGCCGCGTGGCTGACTGGTTTCGTGCTGCCGCTCGATACGCCGCTGGCTCGCGCTGTCGTCGCCGTGGCCGGCGCGGTGTTTGCTGGATTGAGCGTGGCCGCGTTCCGGTACCAACTGCATGAGTCAGAGCAGGGGCTGGCGCGCTATCTCGACTGCCTGAGCCAGCTCGATTATCGCGACGCCGCGCAGGGCGACGCGGAACGATTGGCCGTGCCGGTTTCGGCCAACCATCCGCTCGCCGCGCCCTTGAGCCGGCTGAGCGGCGCGTTTGCCGAACTCGGCGCGCGGCTGGCAAGCGTCGAACACGCGCGCTCGGCACTCGACATTCGCTGCCGCCGCCAGACGGCCGAGGCCCAACGCGTGCGCGAGATTCTCAGCCGCCTGCCCGAGCCGGTCCTGGTCATCGACCGCTACAACGACGTGCAATTGGCCAACGCCAGCGCCGCCGAGTTGCTGGGCGTCGACATCGAAACCAGCCAGCAGCGGGCCCTGGCGCGGCTGGTGCAATGCGAGCGGCTCGTCGAGCTGCTGTGCGATACGGGCCGGCGCAAGACCGCCACGACGCGGACCGACGAGATCGAACTAGCCGATGCGGAGGGGACGCGACGCTGGTTCAGCGTCGCAGCCAGCAATTTGCTCGTCGACGAAGGCGACGATGCCGGCTCGCAAGGAGCCGTCGCCGTGTTGCGCGACATCAGCAACCAGAAGGCCGCGCAAAAGCGCAATGCCGAGTTCGTCTCGGCGGCCAGCCACGAGATGAAGGCCCCCCTGGCAGGCATCAAGGCCTACGTCGAGCTGCTCGCCGACGGCGACGTCGAAGACCAGGAAACGCGCGAGGAATTCCTGACCGTCATCAACGGTCAGGCCGATCGGCTGCAGCGGCTGATCGACAACCTGCTCAACCTGGCCCGCATCGAGGCCGGCGTCGTCCAGGTGAAAAAGCAGCAACGTTCGCTCAACGAGCTGCTGCAAGAGGCGTTCGACGTGGTGCAGCCCGCCGCCGAGCGTAAGCAGATCGAGCTCGTGGCTGACCTGAGCCCGCTCTATCTCGGCGTGCTCGCCGACCGCGACATGCTGCTGCAGGCCGCGATCAACTTGCTGTCGAACGCGATCAAGTACACGCCCGAGCAGGGCCGCGTCACCTTGCGGAGCCGCATGGCCGACAAGGAAGTGCTGTTCGAGGTCGAAGACACCGGCGTCGGCCTGTCCGAGGAGGACTGCCGCAAGGTGTTCGAAAAATTCTACCGCGTCGAGAAGGACACCAAGATGGCGCCCGGCACCGGCCTGGGCCTGCCCTTGGCTAAACACATCGTCGAGGACGTCCACCAGGGCAGCCTCAGCGTGACGAGCAAGTTGGGAGCGGGCAGCACGTTCCGTGTGACGTTGCCCGCTGCCGGCCAGATGAACTAGCACACCACTGCGCTGGTCCACCAGCGCCTCGCAATCATGATTCCGAAGGACGAACACATGCCCCGTATTCTGTTGACCGACGACGAAGTGCACATCTTGCGTGCGGCCGAGTTCAAATTGCAACGTGCCGGCTATGACGTGGTCTGCGCCGGCGATGGCGAAGAGGCCTGGGCCTCGATCTTGCAGCAACTGCCCGACCTGGTGGTGACCGACTGCCAGATGCCGCGGCTCGACGGGTTCGGACTGTGCCGGCGCATCCGCGAGAACCCCGCCACGCGCCAGCTGCCGATCATCATGCTCACGGCCAAGGGCTTCGAGATCGCCGCCGACGCGTTGGCCGAAAAATACGGCGTGCGCGAGCTGATCGACAAGCCGTTCAGCCCCCGCGAGCTGCTCAAGGTTTGCAACGAGATTCTGCGTCCGGCCGGCGTGGCCGTGGAGTAAGCGCCGATGAACCTGCCGACCGAAACTTTCGATCACGTGGTCGTCGTCCACACGCCCGAAGAACTCGGGCGCGATCAGGCCGACGATTTCACAGCGTTCATGTCGACGCTCGACCGCCGGTCGATCGTGCTCGACATGGACCAGACGGAAACGGTCGACAGCGGCGGCTTGACGGCCCTGCTCGACGTTTACGACGCAGCCCATGACCACGGCGGCGATCTGAAGATCGCCACCCGCAATCCGACGACGCGAAAGATCTTCGAACTGACTCGGCTCGATCAGCAGCTCGAGATTTTCGAGACCGTGATCGACGCCGTAAAGAGTTTCCGCTGACCATGAGCGCTCCGACCGACACCCGCATGCGGCTGGGCGATCATTTGATCTCCCGTGGCTACCTTTCGCGCGAAGGCCTCGAAATGGCCCTGGCGCGGCAGCGAGAAGGTGCGCGCGACAGCCTGCTCGGCGAAGTCCTGGTGGAAATGGGGCTGTGCACCGACGACCAGGTGACCGAGTGCCTGGCGTACGGCTACGGCGTGCCGTACGCCAAGCTCGATGCGCGGCTCTGCGACGCCAAGGTCTTCGACGTGCTGCCCCGCGAGTTCGTCGAGAAGAACCTGGTGCTGCCGTTGTTCGTGGTGCGTGGCACGCTCACCGTGGCCATGGCCGAGCCGAGCAACCTGTTCCTGATCGATGAGATCCGCGCTCACGCGCAACTCCGCGTGCAGATCGTCGCGGCCTCGACCAAGGACCTGCGGCGGATGGTGCAAACGAGCCTGCCCGACTCGAAGGTGTTCGTCATCGACGACATCATCGAGGATTCGGCCAAGGCCGACCTGACGCTGATCGAAAGCGCCATCGACGACATCGGCGAAGTCGAAGAAATCGCCGGGCAGTCGCCGGTCATCCGGCTGGTCAACTACATGATCTACAACGCCGTCAAGGAGGGCGCCAGCGACATCCACGTCGAACCGGCCGACCGCTGCGTGCGGGTACGTTTCCGGATCGACGGCCGGCTTTACAAGTCGCTCGAGGTGCCGCTTCACTTGCTGGCGCCGATTACGAGCCGCATTAAGATCATGGCCTCGCTCGACATCAGCGAGCGCCGGCTGCCCCAGGACGGCCGCGTGCACGTGTTGCTCGAAGGGCGACCGATCGACCTGCGCGTCAGCACCTTTCCCATGGCCCGGGGCGAGAAAACCGCGATCCGCGTGCTCGATACCCGCGCCGTTTCGCTGAACCTCGAAGACCTGGGGTTCGCCGAAGACATTCTCCACCCGCTGCGCGAGCAGATCGCGGCGCCCAATGGCATCGTGCTGGTCACGGGCCCCACGGGGAGCGGCAAGTCGACGACGCTGTATGCCTGCCTCAACGCCATCTCGTCGATGGAGAACAACATCTGCACGGTCGAAGACCCGATCGAATACCACATGCCCCTGATCAACCAGTTCCAGGTGCAGGAGCGCGTGGGCCTCACGTTTTCGAAGGCGCTGCGCACCCTGTTGCGGCAGGACCCCGACGTGATCATGGTCGGCGAGGTGCGCGACGAGGAAACCGCGCGCACGGCCATTCAGGCCGCGCTCACCGGGCATCTGGTGTTCAGCACCTTGCATACGAACGACGCTTGCGCGGCGATCACCCGGCTGATCAACATGGGGATCGAGCCGTACCTGATCGGCGCGGCGCTGAACATGGTGCTGGCACAGCGGCTGGTGCGCAGAATCTGCCCGAAATGCCGCCAGAAATACGACCCGCCGCGCACCTTGCGTCGGGCGATCGAACGCATGGGCTGGGAGATCGATGAGTTCTACAAGGGCGTCGGCTGCCGCCGCTGCCGGAACACGGGGTTCAGCGGGCGCGTCGGCATTCACGAGTTGTTGATCATCACCGACGAACTCCGCGACGCGATCACCGCGAATCCCTCGCTCACGTTGATCCGCGAGTTGGCCATCAAGCACGGCATGATCACGCTCCGCCACGACGGCTTCAGCAAAGTGCGCGAAGGCATGACCACGGTGTCCGAGATTCTGCAAGCGGCAGGCAGCGGCGCGTGCTCGGCCGCATTGCAGCCGGACTAGACGCCGGCGGCTGAGGAACCAGGGCCATGACCTACCACTATCGCGCTCGCGACTCGCTCGGCAATGTCCTCGAAGGGGACATCGACGCGGCAAACCTTGACGAAGCCGGCCAACATCTCCGCCGTGACGGGCTGGCCGTGATCGATTTGGCCGAGGCAGGCCAGGGGCTCAATTTTACGATCGCCCCTTGGGTGCGCCGCCAGGACATCATCTATACGACCAGCCAGTTGAGCCTGATGGTCGACACCGGCATCACGCTCTCTTCGGCCCTCGGCAGCATCGCCCAAGTCGAGCAAAACGCCACCTGGAAGCGGGTGCTCGAGCAATTGCGCGAATCGGTCGAGTCCGGCGAAGATTTTTCCGCGGCCTTGGCCCGGCATCCCCGCTATTTCGACGAGACCTACGTTTCGCTGATCCGGGCCAGCGAATCGACGGGCACCCTCGGCGAAATGCTCGACCGGATCGCCACCTACATGCGCAAGGAGCTGGAGACGATCCACAAGGTCCGCGCGGCGCTGGCCTATCCGGCGGTCATGCTCGTGATGTCGATCAACATCGTCATTTTCCTGCTCACCTGGGTATTTCCCAAGTTCGCCCCCTTGTTCGAGCGCCGCGGGACCGCGCTGCCGAAGCCCACGCGCTGCATGCTGGCCATCTCGCACTTCCTCACCGACTACTGGTACATCGCCATCCTGGGCGCCGCGGGACTGGTCTTCTGCTTCGTATGGGGCAAACGCACTCCACTTGGCCGCGACCTCTGGGACTGGTGCAAGATCAACGTACCGGTGCTGGGGAAGATGCAGCGCAAAGTGGTGATCGGACGGAGCATCCGCACCCTCGGGGCGATGCTCGCCGGTGGAGTGCCGATGCTGCAGGCGCTCGACCTGTGCAGCCGCGTCTCGGCAAACGTCTACTATCGCCGGCTATGGCTCGAAGTAGCCGAGGCAGTCACCGAGGGCAAGCAAGTGCACGACGCGCTGGCCGGCAACCCGTTACTGCCGGCAACGTTGGTGCAGATGATCGCTGCGGGTGAAGAGACCGGAAAGATCGATGAGGTGCTGGCGCGCGTCAGCGACTACTACGAGCACGAGGTCGAACAAGCGGTCAAAGCAATGACCAGCATCATCGAACCGGCAATGATCGGCGTCATGGGCGTCGTCGTCGGCGGCATCGCGATGTCGCTGCTGCTGCCGATCTTCTCGCTTAGCCACATGACCCACTAAGACGCCCCAGAGGCGCTCGGCGGCATCCCGCGCGAAACGCCACCGGAAAAATCGGGGGGCCGATTGCGCAACCCCCGCGTCGATCAGGCCCCGGGCTTGCGTCCGCGGCGAGCACGACGCTCGGCGCGCAGGCGGGCGCGGCGGCGGGTTTCGCTCGGCTTTTCGTAGAACTCTTTGCGACGCATTTCCTTCTTGATCCCGGCACGCTCAACGAGCTTACGGAATCGGCGGACCGCTTCTTGGATCGATTCGCGGTCGCGAACCTTCAACTTGACCACATAACCTCCTTTCGGGGTGGTAGACCGGCTGCCAGTGCAGCGTTGGAACCACGTAAGCTAGCGGAACTTGCGTCGTTTGTAAATACCGTCTTGGCTTTTGCCAGACCTCGGATTTCCTTGTGGCCACATGAGATAGGGCGACCGGGCACTATGGCATCCTGGCCGACAGACCGGGCGGAGTCCCAGCCGTACCGCTCAGTATCGACGAATAACCGGCGCAGATTGCATTCTTACCGCGAATTCCACGACGCCTGGCCCTGGCCAGGGCTGCGTCGTCGCGCGGCGCAACCTGCTGGGTGAACTGCGGAAAACTCCTCCCACACCGTTCAATTTAGGCAGATCGCCGAAACGGTTACGGCAGCGCAACGGCCGGCGCGTGTCGTAGCGGCCGCCGTTGTCGCACGGGTTGGGCAGACTCGAAGGGAGCACCGGCGCCCGGCTCACTCGGGGCGACTGCGTTGGCCGATCGTTCCCCAGGCGTCCACGTCGCTTGCTATCAAGGGGCGCCAGATTCCGCTGGCCCTTTCAACTCGCCCATGACCGACCTGCGCACGATCACGCCTGCCGAGATCGAAACTCGACAGGACGAACTGCTCGCTCAGCTCGACGAGCTGAATCGCCGAATCGAGCGTGCCCTGGCCGATGCCGCGGCCCCGCTGGTCGCGCCGGCCGCGAGCGAAATCCTGCCCGAGCAGCGGGCGGCGTAAGCCCTGCTCGCCCGGTGCGATCGGGCGCATCACGGTGCAACGGTCTGCTACTTGTTGCGCCGCTCGAGGTGGCCCGACTTGTTGATCGCCCGCAGCAGCCGCAGCGCCAGGATCAGGCTCAAAGTCACACCCGCGGCCCCCAACACCGAAGTGTCGGCGACCAGCGGCGGGACCCTTTGGCTCAGCATCAAGGCCGAGCCGAGAAACAAGGCGCTGGTGATCATGCCGAACACCAGCCGATTGACACTGGGGGCCAGGCCGCGATGGTCCAGGTGCACGTCGAACTTCCCACTTTGCACCTGGTCCATGATCTCGTGGATGCCCCGGGGCAGCACTTCAACCAGATGCTCGAACTCGCGATAAATGCGCCGCAGTTTTCGCACCCGGCGCACGGGCGACATTCGCCGCCACAGCATCTCGCGCTGGTGGGGCCGCATCACTTCCAACAGGTTGAATTGCGGGCTCAGCAGTCGCGAAGTCCCCTCGAGCATGACCAACACCTTGAGCAGCATCGCGACCCGGGCCGGCAGGGTGATTTGATAGCGGCGAATCATCTCAGTGAGTTCGTTGAGCGCCCCGCTGAGATTGAATTCGTCGAGCCGCTGGGTCGTGTAAAACGCCACGAAGTCGGCCACGTCGACCGCCAGCGCCGAGCGGTCGCAAGCGGCAGGCACCTCGCCCACGCGCGTGATGACCAACGTCAATTGCGCCGCATCGCCGGCGACGACGGCCAGCACCATTTCTTCGATGTCTTCGCGCAACTGCTCGTCGATGCGGCCCACCATGCCGTAGTCGAGCAAGCCGATCACGTTGCCCGGCAGCAGCAGCAAGTTGCCGGGATGCGGATCGGCGTGGTAGAAGCCGTGCGCAAAAATCATCGTCATGTACAGCTCGGCCCCGCGCCGTGCGACCTCGACGAGGTCGAGTCCGGCCTGGCCTAGTCGCGCCGAGTCGTTCAGCTTGATGCCGTCGAGCCGCTCCATTGTCAGCACCCGCGCTGTGCACAACTCCGGGTACGACCGGGGAATATGAATGCGCGGGTCATCGGCAAAATCGGCGGCGAACTGCTGCATATTGCGTTCTTCGCGGCCAAAATCGAGCTCGCGCAACACAATGCGCTGAAACTCGCTGACCGTCGCGCGCGGCCGATAGGCCCGCAGCTCGCCGACGCTTTCGGCCCATTGGGCGAAGCCGGCCAGGATCTCCAGATCGACGCGAATCTTGTGCTCGACGCCGGGATGCCGCACCTTGACCACGACGGCCTCGCCCGAGTGCAGCCGCGCCGCGTGCACCTGCCCGATCGAGGCCGAGGCCAACGGCCGGTCGTCGAACTCGCGAAACAACTCTGCCACCGGGCGTCCCAGTTCGGACTCGATCGTGGACCGCACCGCTTCGGGTCCGTCGGCGGGCGTATCGCTCTGCAGTCGCTGTAACTCTTCGGCGACCGCCACACCGACCAAGTCGGCGCGCGTGCTCAGCACTTGTCCCAGCTTGATGAAGGTGGGCCCGAGCTCGGTGAGCGCCAGTCGCAAGCGCACTTCCGGACTCTTGCGAGCCAGGGCCTCGCCGTCGGGAGCCTTGAATAGCGACTTGGCGAATTCGAAGTCGAGCCGGCTGAGCCAATTGGCCAGGCCGTACTTGCTGAGGACCGAGATGACTTCGATCGCGCGGTTCGAATGACGGTACAGCTGCGGGATCGCGGTGAGCTTCATGGCGCGTTGCCGGGCCGGGGTCGACTCCACTCTAACCCAGTGGGCCGACCTGCTCCAACCCGGGCCATTCAGGCCGGCAAGCGGCGCATCTCGTCGATCAGACGCTCGTTCCGCAGATCGGCCAGGTGGTCATGCACGATCAGCAACGCATGAATCACGCCGGGCACCCAAAAGCACAGCGTCAGCACCAGGTTCAAAACTGCCTGCAACGGTTTGCCACAGAGCAACACGGCCAACGGGGGCAGCAGGAATGCCAGCAAATAACGCATGACTGCACAACTCCTTTCACGACGCGCGGCGCCCGGCGAACGACGACCACCGGCCGATTGCCGCGCAACGACAAGGTCCTATTCGCCGCGCACCGCCAATTCTTGGCCGCCTTGGCCAAAACACGCAACCGTCCACGGGTCGCACCGACCGGGCAGAACTTCCGCAAGCTGCGCGCAAGTGTTACGCTGGAGATTGTTGCAAAGTTCACTCCTGGGATGGAAATGCCTCGTGCGCCCGGCCGAAACGCCCCTGGTGGGCATCATCATGGGGAGCAAGTCGGACTGGGAGACGATGTCCCACGCTGCGGAAACGCTGCGCGGATTGGGAGTCGCGCACGAATGCCGAGTGGTTTCGGCCCATCGCACACCCCAGTGGATGTGTGAGTATGCCGCCGAGGCCGAGCGCCGGGGCCTGCGCGTGCTGATTGCCGGCGCAGGCGGCGCCGCGCATCTGCCCGGCATGGTTGCCGCGCAGACGATCCTGCCGGTACTTGGAGTGCCCGTCCAAAGCCAGACTCTGCAAGGTCTCGACTCGCTGCTGTCGATCGTGCAGATGCCCGGCGGAGTCCCGGTCGGCACCCTGGCCATCGGCAAGGCAGGGGCCATTAATGCCGCGCTGCTGGCCGTGCGGATTCTGGCGACCGACGACGCCGCCTTGCGCGAGCGCTTGCGCAAGTTTCATCAGGATCAGACAGACCGCGTGCTGAGCGAAACGACGCTCGTCGACGCCCCCCCAGGTCACGCGGCACGGGGAGACAAGGCGCCTTGAGCCACGTCGTTCTGCCCGGCGCAACCATCGGCGTGCTCGGCAGCGGGCAATTGGGGCGGATGTTCGCGATCGCCGCCCGCAAACTGGGCTATCGCGTCCACACTTTGTCCCCCGACGACGATACGCCGACCGGCCAGGTCGCCGATCGCGAGTGGCAGGCCGATTACGGCGACCTGGACGCGGTGCGCCGCTTCGCCGCCGAAGTCGACGTGATGACGTTCGAGTTCGAGAATGTGCCCAGCGAAACGGCCGCGGCCGCGGCCGCCGTCACGCGGGTGCGGCCCGACGGTCACGTCCTGCACGTAACGCAAAACCGCCTCCGCGAAAAGTCGCTCTTGCGCGAAGAGGGAATCCCCGTCACGCCGTTCTGGCCTGTGCGATCGCTGGCCGAACTCGAAACTGCCGTCGCCGCCGCAGGCTGCCCGGCTGTGCTCAAGACAGCCGGCTGGGGCTACGATGGCAAGGGGCAAGTCAAGCTTCATGCTCCCGGCGAAGCCACTGCCGCCTGGCAAAGCCTCGGCAGCCAGGAGGCGATCCTCGAAGCTTTCATCGACTACGCCTGCGAGGCTTCGATCGTCGTGGCCCGAGGGCTCGACGGGCAAATCGCCCATTTCGGTCTCATTCGCAACGAGCACCGTCAGCACATTCTCGACGTTTCCGTCTCTCCGGCCGGTCTGGGCCCGGTGCTCGAGCAAGAGGCCGCCGAAATCGCCCGCGCGATCGTCGAGCGGCTCGACGTGGTCGGCGTGTTGTGCGTCGAGTTCTTCATCACACGCCAGGGGCGATTGCTCGTGAACGAGCTGGCGCCGCGGCCACACAACTCGGGCCACTTGACCTTCGACGCCTTTGTCACCTGTCAATTCGAACAGCAGTTGCGAGCCATTTGCGGTCTGCCTTTGGGCTCGACCGAGCGGTTGCGCCCCGCGGCGATGGTGAACCTGCTCGGCGATCTCTGGACCGACGGTGAGCCGCCTTGGCAGTCCGTCTGCGCGTTTCCCGAGGTGAAGCTGCACCTCTACGGCAAGCTGGCAGCGCGCCCCGGGCGCAAGATGGGCCACTTGACGGCGCTCGCCGAATCGGGCGACATTGCGAAAGAACGAGCCCTTCAGGCTCGCGCCGCCTTGCGGCCTTCGCCACGAGGTTGATGCTCGATAACGCTCTGCAGGCGGCAGGAGTCGCTCGATGGATGCCGCGCTGCCGTTGTTGTTCGACCTGTTTGTCATTCTCACCGCGGCCGCGGCCGCGGCCACGCTGTGCCGTTTGGTGGGCGTGTCGATGCTCATCGGCTATTTGCTCGTGGGCACGTTCGTCGGCGGGCTGCTGCTGCAGCCCAACGCGCACAGCAACGCCCAGGTCGAGGTGATCGCCGAATTGGGCGTCTTGCTGCTGTTGTTCTCGGTCGGGCTCGAATTCACGCTCGACGACCTGCGGCGCATGCGGCGAATCCTGCTTCTGGGCGGCAGTCTGCAGATGGCCCTGGCAGCCGGGGCGGTGACGCTCGTCGGATGGCTGTTCGGGCTGGCCTGGCGACCGGCCCTGTTGATCGGATTCGCCGTGGCGCTGAGTTCGACCGTGCTGGTCTTCAAGGCACTCGGCGAGAGCGGGATGAGTTCCACTGCGCCGGGCCGCGCGGCGCTGGGCGTGCTGCTGTTCCAGGACATGGCCTTGGTGCCGCTACTGTTGGTGCTGCCGCTGTTGACCGGTCAGGGCAAAGCAGCTTCGCTGTCCGGCTACGTGCGTCTGGCGCTGGTCTCTCTGGGAGTGATTGGCGGGGTACTCGTGCTGCGGTACGTCATCGCGCGGTGGCTTGTCCCCCTGTTGAGCCGCCTCCGCAGCCCCGAGGTGGTGGTCCTGCTGGCGCTCGTCGTACTCGTCGGCCTGACCTTGGCCTCCGTCGGCTTGGGCCTGCCCGCGGCGATCGGCGCCTTTGCGGCGGGGCTCGTCTTCAGCGGCAATCGACTGACCGCCCAGGTGGACGCCTTGCTGCTGCCGTTTCGCGAGGCGTTCGCCGCCGTGTTTTTCGTGAGCCTGGGGCTGTTGTTCGACCCGCAGGTCATCGCGGCCGATGCGCCGCGCGTCTTGGCCGCGTTGGTCGGCGTAATTGCCATCAAGTCAACCGCCGCGGCCGTTGCGTTGCGCGTCGCCGCGCGGCTGCCGTGGCGCGCCGCATGGGGCCTGGGGCTAGGGCTGGCGCAGGTCGGCGAATTCGCCTTCGTGCTGCTGCTCGAGGCGCTGCAATCGCAAGTTCTCGAGCCGGCACACTACAACCGGGTGCTCGCATTGTCGCTGGGATCGCTGTTGCTCACGCCGGCGCTGCTGCGCTTCGGCTTGCGCTGGTCGGAACGGCAGCTCGCGCAGCCGCCCGTACGCGGCGACCTGGTACCGGTCGATGCGCGACGTGCCCTGGTGATCGGCGCCGGTCCCGTGGGCCGGCAAATCGCCGGTCAGCTCGAACAGCGCGGTATCGACGTCACGATCGTCGATCTGAGCCAGGTTAATCTGCATGCCCCCGCACAGCAGGGCTTTCACACCGTGGCCGGCGACGCGAGCGACCCCGCCTTGCTGCGCCGCGCCGGAGCGGGCGAGTGCGAAATGATTGTCGTGTGCCTGCCTAACGACCCGAACACCATCGCAGTCGCGGCCGCCTGCCGCGCGGTCAATCCCCGGGCACGCATCCTGGCGCGCTGCAGATATCTCGTGAATCGTGGCAAGGTGCGCCGCGCGGGGGCCGACCTGGTGATGAGCGAAGAAGGGCTGATCGCCGAGGCCCTGATCGCCCGCCTGCAACCGGCCGAGGCGCCGCCGGATCATCCGTCTGCTGCGGGCTGACGCGGCTTGACAGGCCTCGAGCGCTCAAACGACGCACAGATGCTGCGGTGCGTGATGAGCGGCTGGCGTCGTGCGATCCGGATGTCCCGTGGCGCCGGGCACCGGCAACCCCGAATAAAAACGCTCCCCGCCCGGCCGCGAGGCCGGACGGGGAGCCGATAGTCCTGTTGAGTTCGGCGAAAGACGAGCCGTTACTCGCGCACCGCCTCGAACTTGGTCGTGCGAGTCTGGCCGTCCATCTCGAACTCGATTTCGCCGGCGAGCTTGTTGCCGTCGAGCGTACCGCTGTACTTGAGGGTGATCTCGTTGCCGTCGCGCTCCCGCGTGACTTCGAAGCTCAGCTTGTTGCCGTCGAGCTTGGCATTCTCGACCTTGGCTTCGCCGAGCGGCCCAGTGTAGTCGCCGCCGATCTTGTCGCCGTCTTGCGTCAGCGTGGCCTGGGCTTCGTACGACTCGCCGTTTTCGG
The DNA here is from genome assembly GCA_019694435.1 of Pirellulales bacterium. Lineage (NCBI taxonomy): Bacteria > Pseudomonadati > Planctomycetota > Planctomycetia > Pirellulales > Pirellulales bacterium. The sequence continues at coordinate 65,522 of JAIBBZ010000019.1, read as the reverse complement.
CCATGATCGTGATCTTCCAAGTGCCGGCGACGCTGCCCGCCTTGGCTCGAGCGCCTTCGACCGTGGCGGTACCGGTTTGGCCGCCGAGGTCGTAGTCGACCGTACCGGTTAGCTTGTCGCCGTCGATCTTGAGCTTATAGGTGACGACGATTTCCTGGCCGTCGAAGTCGTGCTTGGCCGTGTAGGTCAGCTCGCCGCTTTCGTGCTTGGCGTCGATGATCTCGACGACCGTTTCCGGCGTCCATTCATACTTTCCACTCAGCGTGCCGCCGTCCTGGCTGAGGTGCAGCTTGGGCTCGAACACGCCCGCCTCGCTGTTGACCGTCAAGTTCCAGGTACCGGCGATGCCTGCGCCTTTGCGCTCGCCGGTGACGTCGAGCACGCCGGTCTGGCCACCGAGATCGAACTCGACCGTGCCGGTCAGCTTGTCGCCGTCGACCTTGGTGTCGAACTTCGAGACCAGGGACTGCCCGCCGAAATCGGCCTTGAAAGCGAACTTCAGCGTGCCGCCCTCGTAGCTCACGTCTTCGAGCGTCGCTTCGGTGCCGTCGTCCGCCACGAGCGTCCCGCCCAGCTTGTCGCCGTCCATCAACAGCTTCAGCACGGGGGCCAGCATGGCGCCGTCGGGAGTCGAAATGGCGAGCTGCCATTCGCCGACGGGCGAGGCGCCTTCGCGTTCACCGGTCACCTCGAGTACGCCGGTCTGGCCGCCGAGATCAAATTCGACGGTGCCCGTCAGCTTGTCGCCGTCGATTTCGGTGGTGAACTTGGCGACCAGCTGCTGGCCGCCGAAGTCAGCCTTGAACCCGAACTTGAGTTCCTTGCCTTCGCAGCTGACGTCCTCGAGTGTCGCCTCGGTGCCGTCGTCGGTGACGAGCGTGCCGCCCAGGCTTTCCCCGTCCATCTTCAAGTTCATGACCGGTTGCAGCATTGCGCCGTCGGGTGTCGAAATCGACAACTTCCATGCGCCCACCGGCGAGACCATGGCGCCTTCTTTCTCACCCTTGATCGACAGCGTGCCGGCCTGGCCGCCGAGGTCGTAGTCGACCGAGCCTTCGAGGCTATCGCCGCTGACCTTCGCCGAGAAATCGGCCTTGAGCTCCTGGCCGCCAAAGTCGCGGACCAGTTTGAATTTCAATCCGTCTGCATCGCACGAGACGTCCGACACCGAGGTCTCGACGCCGTCGTCGCCCATCAAGGTGCCGGCAAGTTTGTCGCCGTCCTGCTTCAGATCGAGCGTCATACCCAATTCCGAGCCGTCATCCATCAGCACGATCAGCCGCCACTTACCCGTGGGGGCTTCCGCATGAACCGTCGAGGCCGTAAACGCGGCCAACAACATCAGACAACTAGTAACGATGAAAGAGCGCATGTTCTGCCTAGGCTTTCGTAACGAGAGTCCCCCGACACCACCGAAAGTCGGACGGAGCCACTATACAACCACTGCCGGAAGTCCGCCACAAAGGGCAAACAGGGAGGCCCGGGGAAGCTTGGACCGATCTCGCCCCCCCGTGAGAAAATGGCCCGGCAGTGCGTGAAATTGGCCGTCCCCGCCTCATTTCGGCAGGGCGTGAGCGCGGCTGGCCCCCGAGAACACGCGCTATTCGAACTTGAGCAGCAGGTCACCCGTTTCGACCTGGGTGCCCGGTTTGACGACGACTTCGGCGACCCTGCCGGCGCGCTCGGCGGTGAGCGTGGTCTGCATCTTCATGGCTTCCATCATCACCAGCTTCTGTCCCTGGGCGACCGAATCGCCGGCGCTGACAGCCACCACCACGACCAGGCCCGGCATCGGGGCGCCGATCTGCTTCGGGTCGTTCGGTTCGGCCTTTTCGCGCCGCCGTACTTCGCCCTCGAGCGAGCGGTCCTGCACCGTCACGCTGCGCGGCTGACCGTTAACCTCGAAGAAGATCGTCCGCAATCCTTCGGCATGGGCCTCGCCCTTGGCCAGGTACTTGAAGATCAACGCCTTGCCGGGCTCGAGGTCGATCGACACCTCCTGGTTGAGGTCCAAGCCGAAGAAGAATTCCGGCGTCGGCAACACGTCCGTCTGGCCGTAGCGTTCGTTGTGCTGGACCCAATCGGCGAAGACGCGCGGAAACATCAAATGCGAAACCACGTCGCGCCGGGCGATGGGCCGCGCCAGCTTCGCCGTCAGCTCGTCGGCCGTGCCTTCGAGGTCAGCCGGCTCCATGCTGGCCCCCGGACGCCCCTTGACCTGTTCGCGCCCGCGGAGAACGCGCGCACGCACGCGGGCGGGGAAGCCTCCTGGCGGCTTGCCCATGCGCCCCGAAACGAGGTCGATGATCGACTCGGGAAAGGCCAATTCATGGTTGGGATCGAGGACGTCGTCGACCGTCAGATCGTTAGTGACCATGAACAGCGCCATGTCGCCGATGGCCTTCGAGCTGGGAGTCACCTTGACGATGTCGCCCAGCATCTGGTTGACGTCGGCGTACTTCTTGCACACTTCGTGCCAGCGGTGACCGAGGCCAATGGCCTGCGCTTGCTGGTACAGGTTCGTGTACTGGCCGCCAGGCATTTCGTGATGATAGACCTCGGCGGTGCTGGCCTTGAGATTGGCCTCGAACGGTGAATAAAACTCGCGCACGGCCTCCCAATAGTCGGCCGTTTGCTGGAGCGGGTGCGCCGCCAGGCCCGTCTCGCGCTGGGTGAACCGCAGCGCCTCGACGATCGAGTTCAGGTTCGGCTGCGAGGTCAGTCCCGACAGTGGGGCAAAGGCCGCATCGGCGATATCGAGCCCAACATCCGCGGCCTGCAAAATGGCCGCGGCCTGCACGCCCGCCGTGTCGTGCGTGTGGAAATGGATTGGGATGCCGATCTCCTGCTTGAGCGCGCGGACCAGCGTGACCGCCGCATAGGGCTTGCACAATCCGGCCATGTCCTTGATGGCCAACAGGTGTGCGCCCATCCGCTCCAGCTCTTTGGCCATGTCGACGTAATACTTCAGGTCGTATTTTGGCCGCGCAGGATCGAGCAGGTCGCCCGTGTAACAGATGGCCGCCTCGCACAGGGCGCCGGTATGCAGCACCGCATCGATGGCCACCTTCATGTTCGGCAAGCTGTTCAGCGAATCGAACACGCGGAAGATGTCCATGCCCGCGGCGGCCGATTCCTCGACGAACGCCCGGACGACGTTGTCCGGGTAGTTGGCATAGCCGACGGCGTTGCTGGCCCGGAGCAACATCTGGAACAAGATGTTGGGAATCGCCTCGCGCAACTGAGCAAGCCGGTCCCAGGGGCATTCCTTGAGAAACCGCATCGCCGTGTCGAACGTCGCGCCGCCCCACATTTCGACCGAGAACAGCTCGGCATGCTCGCGGGCGTAATACGGCGCGATCAGCAACATGTCGTGTGTGCGCACCCGCGTGGCCAGCAGCGACTGGTGCGCGTCGCGCATCGTCGTGTCGGTGATCAGCAGCCGCCGTTGGTCGAGGATCCACTGTTTGAAACCGTCGGCGCCGAGCTGCTTGAACTTGTCGCGCGTACCCGGCGGGATCGGCGAGCGCTTGTCGACCACCGGCCGCGGCGCCGGTTCGCGACAGACCACGGCGGGCCGCTCGCCCACGAGCGGGTTGCCGTTGACGATCACGTCGGCCAGGTAGGTCAGAATCTTCGTCGCCCGATCCAGCGACTTGGCCTGCTGGAACAGCTCGGGCGTCTCGTCGATGAACCGCGTCGTGCACTCGCCGGCCAGGAAGGTCGGGTGCGAAATCAGGTTGATCAGGAACTGGATGTTCGTCTTGACGCCGCGCACGCGGAACTCGTGCAGGCAGCGCTCCATGCGCTCGGCCGTGTCGCTGAACCGCGCGGCCGATGTGGTTACCTTGACCAGTAGCGAGTCGTAAAACGGCGTTACGACGGCGCCGGAAAACGCCGTGCCCGCGTCGAGCCGCACGCCCATGCCGCCCGGCGACCGATAGGAGGAGATGCGCCCGTAGTCGGGCTGAAAACCGTTCTCGGGGTCCTCGGTCGTCACTCGGCACTGCAGCGCAAAACCGCGCACGGTGACGGCCGCTTGACCATAGAGACCGATTCGTTCGTCGGCCAGCGACACCCCTTGGGCAATCAGCAGTTGGCTCTTGACGATGTCGACCCCGGTCACCACCTCGGTCACGGTGTGCTCGACCTGGATCCGCGGATTGACTTCGATGAAGTAGTATTCGTCCCGTTCCGAGTCGAGCAGAAACTCGACCGTCCCAGCGCTGACATAGCCGACTTTGCGCCCCAGCGCGACGGCCGACGCGCAAATCTCGTCGCGCAAGCGACGGTCGAGCTTGGGCGCGGGCGCGATCTCGACGACTTTTTGATGGCGCCGCTGCACCGAGCAATCGCGCTCGTAGAGATGCAGGAGATTGCCGTAGCGATCGCCGAGCAACTGCACCTCGATGTGCCGCGGCCGCGCGATGTACCGTTCGAGAAACACATCGCTCGAGCCAAACGCCGACAGGCTTTCGCGCTGCGCCTGCTCGAGCGCCCCGGCCAGTTGATCGGGCTCGCGGACGACGCGCATGCCGCGCCCGCCGCCCCCCTTGGCTGCCTTGAGCAACACGGGATAGCCCAGCGATTCAGCGAGCTTGCCCGCTTCGGCCGCACTGGTCAGCGGCGCCGAACTGCCCGGCAGTACGGGAACCCCCAGCGAGATTGCCATCTGGCGGGCAGCGATCTTGTCGCCCAGGTTGTCGAGCACTTCGGCGCGCGGGCCGACGAAGATGACACCGGCCCGGTCGCAGGCGCGCGCCAGCTCGGGGTTTTCCGAGAGGAACCCGTAGCCTGGGTGGATCGCGTCGATCTCGTGCTGCTTGGCGATGGCCAGGATGGCATCGATATCGAGGTAGGCGCGGATGGGCTCGCCTTGCCGGCCCACCTGGTAGGCCTCATCGGCCTTGAAGCGGTGCAGCGCGAAACGGTCTTCGTGCGAATAAATGCCGTAAGCGCGGATGCCCAATTCGTGCGCGCTGCGGAAAACACGGATGGCGATCTCGCCGCGGTTGGCGACGAGCAGCTTGCGAATCGGTTTCATGGCCTCTCGACGGTGGTGACTTCCCTGCTTGGCAGAGCGCGCAGGCGCAGCCGGCGCCGCTCGACGTCATCCGCCTGGACGAGGCCTCAATCTACGGGGCCAACGCCCCTCGCGAAAGGCCCTCTCGACGGGCCGCGACCCCGGGGCTGGGACCAAACTCAGCGAATCGTTGGAAAAGCGGCGCCTTGGTCGCGCAGCTGCCGCAAGCATTCTTCGCGCATTTGGACCACCCGCTCGGGCTCCTGCGCGGCGAGATTGGTGCGTTCGCCGACGTCCGACGTCAAGTCGAACAGCTCGTCCAAGCCTTCGTACCAATGAATCAGCTTGTATCGCCCCTGCCGCATTGCCGAAGCCGGTCGATTCCCATTCGGCAGGTGAAAGCAGAGCGTTTCGCGTGACAGGGTGCTCGCGCCGAAGAACAGCGGTTCCAGGCTTTTGCCATCCGGCGATTCGCCAGGACGGGGGCTCACGTTCGCCATCCTGAGGATCGTCGGATAAAGGTCCATCGTGACGACGGGCAGCTCATACTCGGTTCCGGCTCGCGTGACCCCCGGCCAGTGCACGACGAGCGGCACCCGCAACCCACCTTCGTACAGATTCCCCTTGCCGCCACGCAGCGGAAGATTCGAAGTGATCGCCGTCCCAAGCGGCGGGGGATAGGCCGTGTGCGGGTATTGGCTACCGTTGAACCGCGTGACGCCGCCATTGTCGGAGGTCAGGATGATCGCCGTCGTCTCCAACAACTGGAGCTCACGCAGGGCTGCCCAAACCCGCCCGACGCTTTCGTCCACGCTGGCCACCATCCCGGCATAGACGGGATTGTTCTGCGGTTCGTCGGCGCGCACGCGGTCGCGAAATCGGGCAACCAAATCAGGCTTAGCTTCCCAAGGAAAGTGCACGGCGTAGTGAGATAAATACAGGAAAAACGGCTTATCCTTGTTCCTGCGCAGAAAACCAATCGCTTCGTCGGTCAGGCGATCGGTGAGATACTCGCCCTTGGGACCGTCTTGAATGGTTTCGTTGAAGTAAGGAGAGAAATACCGCAAGGGGTGGGACGAGTAGTTCCCCCCGATATTCAGCAGAAAACCGGAATTACTCGGCGAACGCTGGCCGGAGCCCAAGTGCCATTTGCCGATCAACCCCGTTGCATAATCGGCGGCCTCGAGCCGCTGGGCCAAGGTCGTCTCGGTAAAAGCTAAGGCGTCGCGCGTGGGGGCCTGCATCAGGCGTCGGCCGTCATCCAGTTCGACCGCACGCGGTTTCTGCTCCGGAGCCCCGATGGCAGCCGTAAGCTGGAGCCGTGCCGGAGACTTGCCTGTCAGCAGCGCGGCTCGCGTCGGCGAGCAAAGCGGCGCGGCCGCATACGCCCAGTTGAACACCGCCCCTTGCTGGGCAAGGGCGTCGATGTTGGGTGTTTCATAGAAACGGCTACCGTTGTAGCCGACGTCGCGCCAGCCCAAATCGTCGATCAAGATGACCACGACATTCAAGGGCCGAGGCGCTGCCGCGTTCAACACCTCGACGCGACCGAGGCACGCCAGAACGATCAGCGCAGCGACGCTTGCGTGCAAGATCATGCCGGCGCTCGCGCGGCGCGTGCCTGCTGGCATGGTTGGAAGCAAACGCTCAGCGGTTCGCCCTGAACGACCGGAAGCCACGGTGCTCGACTCATCGCCTCGATTGCGGGCAGGCAGCAGAAACGGCCGATACGAAAACCCAATTTCAGTGGCTTGCGTGGGGGCAAGTCAACCCGAACTAGACCGACTTGTACCGTTCGGACACCGCGTCCCAATTCACCACGTTCCACCAGGCGGCCACATAGTCGGCCCTGCGATTCTGGTACTTGAGGTAATACGCGTGTTCCCACACGTCCAAGCCCAGGAGTGGCAGCTTGCCTTCGCTCACCGGAGTGTCTTGGTTGGCGGTGCTGATGATTTCCAGTTTGCCGTTGCCGGCCACGAGCCACGCCCAGCCGCTGCCGAACCGCGTCATGGCCGCCTTCGTAAAATCTTCCTTGAACTTGGCGAAACCGCCCAAGGATTCCTTGATCGCGTCGGCCAACTTGCCCTTCGGTTCGCCGCCGCCCTGCTTCGACATCAGCGTCCAGAACAGCGTGTGGTTGGCGTGCCCTCCGCCGTTGTTGCGCACGGCCATCCGGATCGCCTCGGGCACCTTGCTCAAATCGGCCAGCAGCTCGTCGACCGGCAGCTTGGCAAGGTCGGGGTGGCCGTCGAGGGCCTTGTTCAAATTGTCGACATACGCCTGATGGTGCTTGTCGTGGTGGATCTCCATGGTCCGGGCGTCGATGTGCGGCTCCAGCGCGTCATATGGATAGGGCAGGGGAGGCAGGCTGTGCTTCGTGTCGGCCGCCAGTGCGACCTTGCTCCAGACGTTGGGCCATGCGGCCGCGGCCGTCACAACGGCGGCACCTTGCAAGAAGCGGCGGCGGTCGACTGCGGACTCCACGAGACGTTGCATCGGGACACCTCAGGTGAACTTCGAGGGATCAAGGATGGTCAGGTTGCATTCTGTCGGGGCGAGCGCCGGCACGGATGCGGTTCCCCCCAGGAACGTTGGTAGTGTACCTTCCTAGTGTGGCGATTGCGCTATCGTGCGGCGCCGCAAGGTGGCTGCCGCCCCCCGGAGAGGACTCGGCGCATGAAACACCTGGTCTGGCCGCTGATCTGCGTGCTGCTCGCGGTGTTGCCGGCGAGGGCGCGAGCGCAGCCGCAGATCGCCCCCCTGGCGGACCGATTATCCCACGGCACGCTGCGTTGGGGCGGCGACGCCGAAGGCGGCGCTCCCTTCCAGGTCCGCGATCCCGAGCGACCCGATCGCGTCATCGGCTTCGAGGTCGAGCTGGTCGAAGCCCTGGCCGAACGGCTCTCGCAGCGCATCGGCCGCGCCGTGCACGCCCAATTCGTGCAATACGAATGGGTCAGCCTCATCCCCGGGCTACAGAAGGGCGATTTCGACCTGATCGCCAGCGGCCTGGAGATCACGCCCGAAGCCCGTGCCGCGGTGCGCTTTTCGCGCCCCTATTACGTGTATCAGGAAGAGCTGATCGTGCGTGCCGACGAGCGGCGCATTCGCACGCTCGACGATTGTCGCCAGTCGCCGGTCGGCACGATGGCAGGCACCGCGGCCGAGCGATTGCTGACGCGCGCGGGCGTGCGCCAGATCACCTCGTTCGACGGACAGGTCGAACCGTTTCTCGACCTGGAGCTGGGGCGCGTCGACGCCGTCGTGCTCGACACGCCGATCACGGCCTACTATGCGTATACCAATCCCAAGCTTCGTTCGGCCGGCACCGTGGGCGAGCCGGGCCATTACGGGTTGGCCTTCCGCCAGGACGACAGCGGGCTGACCGACGCGATCGACGACGAACTCTCGGCGTTGATGACCTCCGGCCGGCTGGCCGAGATCTATCGCCGCTGGCATCTCCTCAACGCGGCCCAAGCCGGCCTCGCCGCGCCGCCGCAGCGCGCAGCGGAACTGGCCGGATTGGGCTTCGATCCGCAGACGCTCGCTCTGGGTCCGGCGCCGGACACCGCGCCACCGCCGGTCGACATCAACATCATCGCCGCTTCGGCGCAGAGTTGGACCTTTCGCGATTATGCGCCGACGCTGATCAGCGCGGCCGGCATGACCGTGTTGTTGAGCGCGGCGAGTATGGCGTTTGCCATGTTGCTGGGGTTGCTCGTGTGTTCCGCGGGGCTCTATGGCCCCAAGATCGTGCGCGGACTGGCGCTGGCCTATGTCGAGATCTTCCGCGGCATCCCGCTGCTGATGCTGCTGTTCTTTCTCTACTTCGGACTGGCAAGCTACGGTTTGCAACTGCCGGCCGTGGCGACCGCCATTCTGGGGCTCGGCATGAACTATGCAGCCTACGAGGCCCAGATCTATCGCACCTCGCTGCTGAACGTCCCGCGCGGCCAATGGGAGGCGGGCCGTTCGCTGGGAATGGCCGACACGACCGTGTTCTTTCGCGTGATCTTGCCGCAGGCCATGCGCATGGCCGCAGGCCCGATGACCAACGATTTCGTCGCGCTGTTCAAGGAAACGAGCCTGGTCAGCGTGATTGCCGTGCACGAACTGACCAAGGAGTACCTGATCCTGGCGCGGAGCAGCTTGAAGTTCGTCGAGCTGGGGTTGCTGACGGCCGCGCTCTATCTGGCCATGTCGATTCCGTTGGGGTACCTGTCGCGCTACTTGGAGCAGCGCTGGCACGGAGGCAACGCATGACGCCCACACCTGCGCAGCCCGATGACCGGCAGCCGCTGCTGCGCTTGTGCGAGGTGGCCAAGCGTTATGGTTCGCGCTCGATTCTCGACGGCGTCTCGCTCGACGTGGCGCGCGGCGAGACGGTCACCATCATAGGGCCCAGCGGCGGCGGCAAGTCGACTCTCCTGCGCTGCATCACGGCGCTGCACCGTTTCGACGCCGGCAGCATCGAAGTCGGCCCGCACGTGTTTACCGCGGGCAAGGAGCCCCCGTCCGACGCAGTCCGGGCGGCGCGGCTGCTGGTGGGCATGATCTTTCAGGACTTCCAGTTGTTTCCCCATCTGACGGCGCTGGACAACGTGACCGCCGCCCCGCGCTATGTGCTCGGCCTCGACGCGCGCGCGGCCCGCGAGCGCGGGCTGGCGCTCTTGGAGCGCGTGGGTCTGGCCGATCGGGCCACGGCCTATCCGGCGCAGCTTTCGGGCGGGCAGAAACAGCGTGTCGCCATCGCCCGGGCCTTGGCCATGCAGCCCCAAGGACTGCTGTGCGACGAGATCACCAGCAGCCTCGATCCGGAGCTTAAAGGCGAAGTGCTCGACGTACTGCTGGCGTTGCGCGAGCAGGGAATCTCGCTGCTGATGGTGACTCATGAGATCGGGTTTGCCCGCCGCGCGGCCGACCGGGTCGTGGTGCTGGCGGGCGGTCAGATCATCGAAGCCGGCCCGCCCGGCGAAGTGCTCGATCACCCGCAAACCGAGCGCACGCGTCAGTTCCTCGAGCGGGTCTTCTAAACGCTCACAGGCCGCGGCGACTGCGCCAGTGAAAAGGACGATCCGCGACGTCAATCCGGCAGCGGTCGGCCGTGGGTTTCGGGTGCCAGCCAGACGACAAACATGCCCACGACGTAAATCAGGCTGATGGCCGAACAGGCATCGGAATAGGACCACTGTTTGCCCATCAGCGAACCGGTCTGCAGCGCCCCGACCGCGGCGATGATGCGGCCAAAGTTGAAGCAAAAACCTTGCCCCGTGGCGCGCACGCGCGTGCGGAACAACTCGGGCAGGTACAGCGGCAACCAGCCGTAGAACGACGCCGTGCACATCCCGGCCAGGAACATCATGCCCAAGAAGCGCGACGTGTACGCGTCGTTGAATTGGTAGAACGTCAGGCTCGCCACCAGCGACAGGGCGCACAGCAGCGAGTAGGTGCGCCGCCGGCCCAGCCAGTCGCCCGCCAGGGCCCCCAAGATCGTGCCCACCACGGCGCCGCAACTCGACCAGATCTGCGTCCAGGCCCGCGCTGCCCCTTGCGCCTGCGTATCTTGATCGGCCGTCAACTGCGCGGCCCACGATGGGGCGAATTGAATGGCGCCCCAAGTGCCCAGCAGCGCGATGCTCGCCAACAGCGCCCCGATCAGCATCCGCGTGATCGTCTCTCGGGCGATGGCCGTGCCGTTGCCGACCGCATCGCCGCGCTGGACGAATCGCAAGACAGGGTACATATAGCCCGCCAGCGCCACGGCCAGTCCCACCACGATGCCCACGACCTGTACGACCAGGCTTCGTTCGGTCGCCCAGAGATAGACGATCAAGCCGGGACCTAACGCTCCCAAACCCACGGCCAGTAAATCGCGCGACGACCAATGGGAAACCAGTCCCTGCCCCTGGTCGCGCAGCCACTGCTCCGATTCGGGCACAAACACGCGGATGAACGCGGTCAGCAGCGCCGGTGTAGCGCCGATGAGCATCAGCAATCGCCAACCGGAATGCGCCGTCAGCGTCTCGGCCCAGGCCGTCGAGACACCCAGATCGAGCAGACCGTCGTGCAGACTGCCCAGCACGGGCGTCAGTTGCAGGCCGACGAAGGCGATCAACAAGTAGCCCACGTTCGCCGCGGCGCCGATCAACCCGGCCAAGAGCCCGCGCGATTGCACCTGCCAGACTTCCATCACCAGCGCCACGCCCAGGGCCCACTCGCCGCCCATCCCCAGGGCAGCTCCAAAGCGAATGGCCGCGAGTTGTTCGGGCGACTGCGCGAAGGCACAGGCCCCGGTAAACAAGGCGTAGACCAACACGCTGGCCATCATGGCCCGCACACGCCCCCAGCGATCACCCAGCCAGCCGAACAGGACTCCGCCCGTCGCCGCGCCGATCAAGAAGGCCGCGGTCACGCCGCTGAGCCAAAAACCGACGCGTTCGGGACTGTCGTCGCCGAGCAGTTCACCGAGCGCCGGCTTGGCGACCAGCGGAAACAGCCCCATTTCGAGACCGTCGAACATCCAGCCCAACAGCGCCGCCAGCAGGGCCATCCATTTGCCAAACGCGTTCGCCGCCGGGCCCTCAGCCGAAGTGGTGCGCATTACAAGTCGCTCGCAGCAGGAGACGGAGGCGCATCGAGCCGATCGAAGAACCGCGCCACGTGTGCCGGCGCAGGGGGCCGGGTCAGCATGCTCACGACGACGCCCGCGGCCAGCGAGAACAGCAATCCCCAGACAACCGGATCGAAGCCGCACCAAAAGTACGGCCGAAACTTGGTCACGGCGCCGATCAAGGGGTCCGGGCGAAACCAGCCCATGGCGGTCAGCGCGATTACGCTGCCGGCACCGGCCAGCATGGCCGCCAACACGCCGGCGGCCGTCGCGCGGCGCCAATAGGCGGCCATCAGCGCCGCCACGAGGAACGACGCGCCCATGCCGCCGCCGCTGAACACGACGATCGCTTGCAGGTATTCGACCGGGCGGATATTGGCCACGATGGCAATCGTGCCGACGACGATCATCGTCGCATAGGTCAGCCGGCGAATCGTCTCTTCGTTGGCCTCGTGATGCACGAATCGCTGATAGATGTCGCGTACCAGTCCCGAGCTGATCACGACGAGGTACGAGCTGACCGTGGCCATCACGGCGCCAAACGGCGCAGCCAGGATCAGGCCCGCCACGAACGACCCGGCCGGCAAGTCGCGTGTCGCCCACAGCGCCATGCGCGGAATCACTTCGTCGCTCTTGGCCAAGTCGGGCATGACGGACCGCGCGCAAATGCAAATCGCAATCAGCGGCAGGTAGATCAGCAGGTTGTACAGCGACAACAGGAACACGCTGCGCCGCAAGGTTTGCGTGTCGCGGGTCGCCATGACACGGACGATGCCGGCCGGCGCGCCCACCCCGCTGAACACCCACAGACAGAACATCGAGATGGCCAACCCCGGCGTGAGAAACTGCCGCGAGACGCCGGCCTGCGGGTGTGGATCGTAGCCAGGCCCGCAGGCGTATTCCGGGCCGGTATGTTCGACCGCCACGCGCGTCGCGTGTTCGAGCCCGCCGGCCGCCGGCACGACGAGCACCAACAAGATCACCACGCCGATCCCCATCAGCACGCTCTGGAACAGGTCGGTCCAGACCGAAGCCAGGAAGCCGCCGAACATCGTGTAGCCGATCACGGTCAGCGAGAACACGGCCAGCCCGATGTAATAGGGCAAGTCGATCTGGCCCTCGGCCTCGTTCAGAGCCATGGCGCCCGTACCCGGCCAGGAGAGCTTCATCACCAGCGCCCCCGCCTTGAACTGGGCGATCATGACGAACGAGAGAAACAGCATGATCAACAGCGACGCGGCCAGGCCCACGATGGGGCTGGCGAAGCGTTCGCGCAGCAGGTCGGGGACGGTCAGCGCACCGCTGCGGCGCGAGAGCTGGGCCATGCGTTTGCCAATCACCGCAAAGCCCGTAATCGGCACCATCATGTAGCCGGCAATCCACAGGGCGACGATCCAGCCGTGGGCATAGACAAACGAGGGGAACCCCATGAAGGTGCCCCCGCTTTGCACGGTGGCCGTCAGCGCCATCGCCCAGGCCCCCAACCCCCGGTTGCCGAGAAAATAGCCGCTGAGAAACGAGCCGCGTTCGACGGCCCGTTGCGCCATGGCACCCAGCCAGATCGAGGCCAGGATCACGACACCCAGCGCTGCCAGGGTACCGACGCCGCCGGTCATCTGGGGATCGTTCATTGCCGGGGCGCCTCGCCGGACTTCTCGTCGCCGATCACTTCGCCGTCCTCGAACGGCGCATCGCCGATGAAAAAGAACGCCATCCAGATGCCCACGGCCACGCAGACGAGCCAAGGCACGACGATGCCCCAGAACACCCAATCGGGAAAGCCCAGCACAAACGTCAAATCATCGATCGAACGCCGGTACCCATGGCGCACACAGTAGGTGATCGAGTAGCCCATCGCCGCAAAGGTCATCACCAGCGAGAACAGCATCTCGCGACGTCCTTGCGTAACAACGGGATCTTCGCGCGGCTCGCTCATGACAACTGCTCAGGGCTCGTGGCGGCAGCAGGATAGCCCCTCGTGGCGCCGCTCGCAAAGGATGTCCGGACAACTCGCGGTTGAGTCAGCCGGCCAACCCGGCCACAATCGAGCACCGTGAGCGTCTTTGTCCGCCCGATGTCGAGCCGCGCATGACTGAAGTCACGACCTCATCACCACGTCGCGGCATGCCGCTGCACACGAAAATCCTCTTGGGCCTCGTCGTCGGCGCCTTGCTGGGCGTCGCGGCGAATGCCTGGGACGCCCAGTCCGCGGCGGCGACGGACGAACCGACGCGACTCGAATGGTTTGCGGCCAACGTCGCCGAACCGTTGGGGAAGGTGTTCTTGCGACTGGTGTTGTCGGTCGTCGTCCCCCTGGTGTTCTCGGCGCTGGTGCTCGGCGTACTCGGCCTGGGCGACGTCCGCCGACTGGGGCGCGTCGGGATTCGCTCGCTTTTGTTCACGCTGTTGCTCTCCGGGCTGTCGGTCGTCATCGGACTGACGGCCGTGAATCTGATTCGCCCCGGCGATCGGCTCGCGCCCGAGCGCCGCGAGCAATTGCAGACGCTCTATTCAGCCTCGGCGACCGGCGCGGTCGAAAGCGCCAAAAAGGCCAAGCCGCTCTCGCAGATCTTGCTCGACCTGATTCCCGAGAATCCCTTGCAGGAAATGGTCGGCGCCCTCGACGGCAGCTCGAAGGGCAACGGCATGCTGGCCGTGATGTGCTTCGCGCTGTTGTGCGGGGTGGCGCTGTCGACCTTGTCCGACGAGCGCCGGATGCCCTTGGTGGCCGTGCTCGAAGGGATCTTCGACGTCACCATGACGATCATCGGCTGGGCCATGTGGCTGGCGCCCTATGGCGTGGCCTGCCTGATGTTCGCGCTCGTCCTGCGAATCGGCGGCGAAGTGCTCGTCACCTTGATCTGGTTCGTGGCCACGGTGCTCATCGGGCTGTCGATCCAGTTGTTCGTCGTCTACTCGCTGACGCTGTGGATCTTCGCGCGTCGCAGCCCGCGCCAGTTCTTCCGCGAAGCCTCGGACGCGATGCTCACGGCCTTTGCCACGTCGTCGTCGAACGCCACGCTGCCGACGGCCTTGCGCGTGGCGCAGGAGAACCTGCGCATCCCGCCGGAGATCGCCCGGTTCGTGCTCACCGTCGGCTCGACCGCCAATCAAAACGGCACGGCTTTGTACGAAGGGGTCGTGGTGCTGTTCCTGGCCCAGGTGTTCGGCGTCGAGCTAACGCTGCCGCAGCAGTTGACCGTCGTGCTGATGTCGGTCCTGGCCGGCGTAGGGACGGCCGGCGTACCGGGCGGATCGCTCCCCTTGATCGTCGTCGTCCTGCGCTCGATCGGCGTGCCAGGCGAAGGCATCGCGATCATCCTGGGGGTCGATCGCGTGTTGGACATGTGCCGCACGGTACTCAACGTGACCGGCGACCTGACGCTCGCGGCGTGCGTCGCCGCCGAAGAGCCGGAACCGGAACCTGCGCCGGCCGCCTAGCAGCCCGTTGAAGTCATCAGCGGGCTGCTGGATCGCAAGGATGCGATCGCCAATTGGCGACGTAAGTCGCTGTTTTGCGAGCCGCGCGGAGCTCAGCTCCGCGCCTGGCGAGGTTGAAGAATGCCCTGACGGCATTCTTCAACGAGCTGTTAGCCTCATTCCGGCAGCGGCCGGTCCTTGGTCTCGGGCAACAGCGGCAGCACGAGCAGCCCGAGCAGGAACACCGAGCACATCGTCACGCCGGCCCAGCGCGCCGGCTCGGCCTTGTCGGCAAACACGCTACTGGTCAGCGTGCCGAACACAAAGGGACCCACGGCCGCCACGAAGCGGCCCACGTTGTAGCAGAACGACGTGCCCGTGCTGCGCAGCCGCGTGGGAAACAGCTCGGGAAAGTAAATCGCGTAGCCGCCGAAGAGCGCCAACTGGCAGAAGCCCATCAACGGGATCATCCAGAACACGTCCCAATAGAAATCATTGATCGAGCTGAACACCAGCGCCGTGGCGCCCGTGGCGGCGACAAACGACAACGCAAACGCGGGGCGCCGCCCCATCACTCCGGTCAGGTAGGTAAACGCATAGATCCCCAGGAACCCGCCGAGGTTCTGCATGATGGATGTCACGCCGACCATGATCGACACCTGCCCCTTGGCCTGCACGGGATCAATGCCCTGAGCCTCGAGCTGCTTGGTAAACACGCTGCGCAGCAGGTCAAAACTAAAGAACCCGATACCCCACAACCCGATCACGCCCGCCGACGCCAAGAACACGCCCCCCACGGCGCGTCGCTGCCATTGGGGGCCAAACAGTTCTCCCAGGTTGCCACGATCTTGGTGTTTACCCACGGACGTTTGCCAGGCCTCGGGCTCTTTGAGTCGCCGGCGGATGACGAGCGCCAGGAGGGCCGGCACCGTGCCAATTACGAACATCACGCGCCAGGCCGAAAATTCACCTAATTGCCCGCTCTTGTCGAGGTAGCCCAGCCCAATATTGATGAGCGCCGCGGAGATATTGCCGACAGCCGACAGGGCCTGGAGCAAGCCCAAGGCGTAAGGCCGCGCGCGGGCAGGCATCACCTCGGCCACGAGCGACACACCGACAGCGAATTCGCCGCCGACACCGAGCCCGGTCAGAAACCGCCACGCCAAGAAGTCGTAATAGCCGCTCGATAGCGCGCTGAATCCTGTACAGACCGAGTAGACAAGGATGGTCAACAACATCGTCCGGGCGCGGCCGATGCGGTCCCCGAGAATGCCGAACGCGATACCGCCGGTGGCCCACCCGATCAGAAACACTGCCGTGGCATTGGCCGCTGCGGCATCCACCACGGATTTGGCCGCCGGCACGCGCCCACCCGGCGAAGCGGTCGAAAGGAGCTCTTGCATCGCCGGCGTGCGGGCCAGGGCGAACAACTGCTGGTCCATCGTGTCGAACAGCCAGCCGAGCGCGGCAACGACCAGTACGAACCAGTGATAGCGGTTCAGCTCGTGCCACCAAGGTCGCTTCGATGCCGCTTCGCTCATTGCTTGTCCACCCTTGCACACCGCGTCGGAGAGTCCCAAGAACCCGGCCCAGGATAGAAGTGCCGCCGGACGCCAGCAAGCCGCGCCAGGCCAGCGATCGCGGCAAAGTGGGCAGCGCGCGTAACAGCGCGCCGCCAATTACGCTGGAACAAGCAGACGGCAAGCCTGCCTTGGGCGGACTGCTGCTCAATCGCGGAGAAAGCACACGGCCGACGCGTGCGGCGCGCAACATGGCAAGCTGGATCGACCCTGCGGCCACGGAGCGATACGCACGACCTTTCCGGTTGCACAAGGAACGACGGTTCAAACGAGTGCACTGGAGTTAACGCCGGCCGGTCTCCGAACTGAGTAGACGAGGGAGACGCCACCCGATAGGCTTGAACGCGTGCTCCTTGCACTGCAAGCACTTAGGCAGATGCAAGTCGCACGCAACACATCCCACCCTTTAACGGCCTCCGGCACGATCGCACGCGACCTCGTCGTGCGCGCAAACGCGCGTCCTCGCGACGCTCGGGCGCGCGTCCGGAACTGGCGGCATACCCCATGAAGCGCACGTTCTACAGCCGGTTCGCCCTGCCGATTCTGGTGCTCGTCGCTTTTCTCTCGCCGCTCATCTTGGGCGGCGCGCGGCGCGCCCTGATGACCAATCACAACGACGTCAAGGAATGGTTGCCGGCAGGCTACCAGGAAACCGTCGATTTTAATTGGTTCCTCAAGCACTTCGCCGGCCAGCAGTTCGTGATGATCTCCTGGGAAGGCTGCACGATCGACGACACCCGGCTCGACACGTTCGTCAAGAAGCTGACGCACGTCGAGCCCGGCGAGGTCAAAATCTGCCAGGAAGTGATCACCGGCAAAGCGCTGCTCGATCGCCTGCAATCCGACCCGACGCGGCTCGAAGCCGCCGAGGCGTTCAAGCGGCTCGAAGGCCTGCTGATCGGCCCCGACCACAAGCAGACTTGCGCGGTGATCACGCTGACCGAAGCGGCCCGCAAGTTGCTCAACGAGCCTGCGTCCCCGCTCAAACCGCTGACCGAAATCAAGCGGATCGCGATCGAAGAGTGCGCCGTGCCGGCGGCGACGATCCACATGGGCGGTCCGCCGGTTGATAATGTCGCGCTCGACGAAGCCGGGCAGCAGAGCCTGTTCCGCCTGGCAGGCCTGGCCGGCGTGATCGGCCTGGCCGTCTCCTGGTGGTGCCTGCGCAGCCCGCGTCTGGTGATCATGGTGTTCATGGCCGGCCTGATGTCGGCCGCGGCCAGCCTGGCGATCGTCTGGTACACGGGCCATTCGGTCAACGCGATCACGCTCACCATGCCGTCGCTGGTCTATGTGGCCGCGATCTCGGCCGCAATTCACCTGGCCAACTTCTACCGCGAGACGGTTTACGAAGAGGGCGTCGAGGGCGCACCGACCAGGGCCCTGTCGCATGCCGCGCTGCCGCTGTCCTTGGCGACCGGCACCACGGCCGCGGGCCTGGTGACCTTGGCCTACAGCGAACTGGTGCCGATTCAACAGTTCGGCGTCTTTTCGGCGGCCGGCGTGGTCGCTGCGACGTTGATTCTGGTGTTGTATCTCCCCTCGACCCTCGAGCTGTTCCCACTACGTCCGAAGCGCGGCGGCGACGACAAGCCCGTCGATGACGTCAAGAACCCGCTCGATTATGGGTTTTGGAAAAAGGCCGCCGAATGGGTCATCGGCCATCCGTATCAGGCCGGCCTCGGCTCGCTCGTGGTGATGGGGGCCTGCGCCTGGGGCACGACCGCGATTCAAACCTCGGTGCAGCTGATGCGGCTGTTCCCACCGGGGGCCAAGATCATTCACGACTATGCCTGGCTCGAAAAGAACCTCGGCCCGCTGGTGCCCATGGAAGTGGTGCTGCGGTTCCCGAAAGACTGTGAACTCGACGCGGTGGGCCGGCTGCAGTTGATCGACCTGGTGCAGCGGCGCGTCGAAGGAATCGACGTGGTTGGCAACGCCATGTCGGCCGTCACGTTTGCCCCCAACCTGGGCAAGCAGCAAGAAACGGCCAAGGGCATCGTGGCGGCCTCGAAGGAAAAGTTCGGGCTCGGCGGCCGCAGCCAGACCGTCTTGCGGCGCAAGACGCTCAACAAGCGCCTCGAGTCGAACCGCCAGCAGTTTATCGACAACGATTACCTCTCGGTCGAGGAAGAGGACGAAACAGACCTGTGGCGCATCAGCGCCCGCGTCGCCGCGCTCGAAGACGTCGATTACGGCCTGTTCGTAGGCCAGTTGCGCGACCGGGTTGACCCGATCCTGGCCGAATACAACGGCACCGTGGGCAACGACCCGAAGAAACAGGTCACGGCCGTCTACACGGGCCTGGTACCACTAGTCTACAAGGCGCAGCGCTCGCTACTCGAAGGCCTGATCTTCGGCTTCGTGACCGACGTGGCCCTCGTGGTGGTCGTGCTGATGATCGCCGTCCGTGACTGGTCGGCCGGCCTGATCATGCTCTTCCCGGCCATCTTCCCTTGCGCGGTCGTGTTTGGCCTGATGGGCTGGACCGGCACGATTGTCGATATCGGTACCGTCATGACGCCGGCCGTCGCCCTTGGCGTGACGATTGACGACGTCGTCCACTTCATGCTGCGCCACCGTTCGGCCCTGGCCGAAGGGGCCACGCGGAAGGAGGCCATCATGTCGGCCTACCGCGGCTGTGCACAGGCCATGTATCAAAGCTGGGGGGTCATCGGCCTGGGGCTGTCGGTCTTCGCCCTGAGCCCGTTCACGCCCACTCAGCGATTCGGGATGATGATGATCACGCTCCTGTCCGCGGCCCTGGTCGGCAACCTGGTGCTGCTGCCGGCCATCCTGGCCAGTCCGGTCGGGGCCTTGTTCGGCCGGGGCCTGGTCAAGAGGCTCCAACGTGAGCGACAGGCCCTGGTCAAAGCCGAGGGGACAGCACACGACGGCGCCGATTCGCCGGCCAAGAAAGTGACCACTCGGCCGGTTTCTTCGGTCCATACGGCGCACGAATCCATCGAGCGCCACGTGCGGTTTTAGCCCACCGCCAAGCGGGAAGAACCCCGTGCCGCAGCACCTCTGGCGGCCCAGTGGGCAAAATCCTTGACACGGGTGGTGTGCGGATTAGGATAAGACGCGTCGTTTGGGGGCTCATTTTTTTCGGAGTATTTCGCGACTCCCCGCGGAAGTTGCCCGTGAAGACATGCATCTCGTTGGGCCAACTCTAGGCCCAGCGGCGCCTGACAGGCACCCGTGCCTGTCCTGGCCCCACGCAGCCCCATTGCGGCTGCTGCGTCTTCCTTCTGTGATTTGGCAACGATCCGGCTTCTGGTGTTTGCAGGGAGTCCCATGTTTACGCATTTGCGAGATCCGCACGCTTGCGCAGCTCGACGCTGCTGCGGTTGGTTGTTCTTCAGTCTGTTGTTGTTGACCGGTCTGACCGACGATTCCCGCGGCGATGACCGCCTGTGGAAGAACGCTGTCTCAGGCAGCTTCGGCGATGTGAATCGCTGGACGCTGGGCCTGGTCGCCGGAAACACGGACCGGGCCGTCTTCGCGGTGGACGGTACGTACAACGTCAATTTCCTGATCGGCCGCGTGAACAACCAACTACTCGTCGGCAAGAACGACGTAACGTTCAATCTGGCGACGAACACGTACAGCCTCACGGGCGCCACCGAAGGAGTCGTCGTTGGCGGCACCTCCAACGGTGCGCTACTCAACATCAGCAATGGCACCTTGCGGGCGTTCGACCTGATCGTCGGCCGCGACGCGAACCTGGGTGGCACGGTCAACGTGCTCAATACGGCCGTCTTGGAAATGCTCGATGACGCTACGGTGGGCGACCAATCGGTCGGGCAGGTCGCGGTGGCCAGCGGCGAGTTTTCCGTCGTCGACAACCTGGTCATCGGCAACCAATCTGGCGCTGCAGGCAGCTCGGTGACCGTCGAGGGCAGCGACAGCACGCTCAACGTGGGCGGCACGACGACGGTCGGCAAGGCCGGCGCTGCTTCGCTCAGTGTGAGCAATTTTGCCGAGGCCATCACCCACGGCGTCGTGTTTGGCCAGAACGACGGTGTCAGCGGTCAAGGCACGGCCGACGCGGTGCCCACCTGGACGAATACCGGCAACTTCGTCGTCGGCGAAAGCGGCGATGGTACGGTCGAAATCAAGAACGCGACCGCACTCAGCACCGATAAACTGTTCATCGCCGCGCTCGCCGGCTCGACGGGCGAAATGACGGTGACCGGAACCGACACCAGCGTGACGGTCGCCAACGACCTGGTCGTCGGCGGCTCGGGCGTTGGTCCCGGAGGCATGGGTCACCTGATCATCAACAGCGGCGCCGAGGTGTCGCGCACGTCGGTCGGCGCGGCCGGCACCTTTGCCGACGGCAAGATCACGCTCAACGGCGGCAGCTTTGCCAGCGGCGGAACCGTGGTCAATTTCGGGACCATCGAAGGCATCGGTACGATCCAGAGCGAGAATGGGTTTGCCAACGACGGCCTGCTTTCGCCCGGCTTGTCGCCCGGCACGCTGCACGTCGTGGGCAACTATGCTCAAACGACGGACGGCACCCTCAAGATTGAGATCGGCGGCTACAACCCTGGCGTGAACTTCGACCTGCTTTCGATCTTGCGCGGCAGCGTCGAACTGGGCGGAGCCCTCCAAGTATCACTGTTCGGCGGGTTTGTACCCGTCCTGGGCGACGAGTTCGCCTTCCTGCTCTCGAGCGAACCGAACAGCGTCAGCGGCGAATTCGACACGAAGAGCTTCCCAGCCTTGCCCGATGGCCTGGCCTGGGACGTGATCTACAACCCCGAAGACGTGCGGTTGAAGATCGTGCCGATTCCCGAGCCATCGAGCCTGGTTCTCGGCGCGCTGGGAGCCATCGGTTTGGCAGTCTTGTTCCGGCGGCGGTATAAGTAGCGTCCGGTCGCGACGCGCCCCGGGGTGGCGTCTTGCACCGCCCCGGGAGAAACGTCATGACCCTGTTGCGCACACCTGACGAGCGTTTTGCCAGCTTGCCGGGATTTCCATACGCTCCGCACTACGTCGAGCTCGGCGGCCGGCGGATGCACTACGTCGACGAGGGCCCCCGCGCTGGCGAGGTGGTGCTCTGCCTGCACGGCGAGCCGACCTGGTCGTATCTCTATCGCAAGATGATCCCGATTCTGGCCGAGCGCCATCGGGTCGTCGCGCCGGATTTCTTCGGCTTCGGCCGTTCGGACAAATATGCCGCGCGCGAAGACTACACGTTTCAGATGCACTTCGACAGCCTGGTCGAGTTCCTCGAACGACTCGACCTGCGCGGCGTCACGCTGGTGTGCCAGGATTGGGGTGGCTTGATCGGCCTGCCCGTGGCCATGCACCACCCCAACCGTTTCGCGCGGTTGGTGATCATGAACACTGGCGTGCCCACCGGCGAAGAGCCCGCGACTCCAGCCTTCTTGCAGTGGCAGGAATTTGCCCGGCGGACTCCCGATCTGCCGATCGCCTTCCTGATGCAGCGGACGTTTCAGACCGGCGACGACACCGACCCGGCCGTCCTAGCGGCATACGAGGCCCCGTACCCCGATGCCAGCTACAAGGCCGGCGCGGCGCAGTTCCCGCTGTTGGTGCCCACTTCGACCGACAACCCCGCCACGCCCACGATGAAAGAAACCCGCCGCCGGCTGGCCGAGTGGCGCAAACCCTGTTTGGTGATGTTCGGCGACAGCGATCCGATCACGGGCCCCGGCTACAAGTGGTTTCGCAAGCTGGTTCCAACCGCGGCCGACGAACCCGAGGCCCTGATCGAAAAGGCCGGTCATTTTCTGCAAGAGGATCAAGGCGAAGAGCTGGCCCGGCAGATCGACTTGTTTATTGCTCGCCGCCCGGTACCGGCATAGCCGACTTTCGCGACAGGACGAGACAACATTCCATGTGGCGCCCACAGCTCATCGCGCTGGTCACGGTTCTCGGGCTGGCCTCGTACACCCGGGCCGAGCCGATCAAGGCCGTGTTGATCGACGGCCAGAACAACCACGACTGGCGCGCCACCTCGCCGTTGCTCAAACGCTGGCTCGAAGAGACGGGCCTGTTCACCGTCGATGTGGCCACTTCGCCCGCGCCTGGCGAAGACATGAGCCGGTTCGACGTCGATTTCGGCCGCTACGCGGTCGTCGTGTCGAACTACAACGGTGAAGCCTGGCCCGAGCGGATGCGACAGGGCCTGATCAACTACGTGCGCGGCGGAGGCGGCCTGGTCATCGTGCATGCCGCAAACAATGCCTTCGGCGATTGGCCCGAGTGGAACGAGTTGATCGGGCTCGGCGGCTGGGGGGGACGCGACGAGAAGTCGGGACCCTACGTTTATTTCCAGGACGACCAGGTCGTGCGCGATCCGCAACCGGGCGGCGGCGGCAGCCACGGGGCCCAGCACCCGTTCGAAGTCGTCGTACGGGACCCACAGCATCCGATCACGGCCGGCATGCCGCGCGCCTGGCTGCACGCGCAGGACGAGCTCTACGATCGGCTCCGCGGACCGGCAGGCAACATGACGATTCTGGCGACCGCCTACTCCAATCCGGCTCAGGGCGGATCAGGGCGCCACGAGCCGATGATCTGGACGGTCACCCAGGGGCGCGGCCGCGTGTTTCACACGCCGATGGGGCATGCCGACTACTCGTTGCGCTGCGTGGGCTTCATCACGACCTATCAGCGCGGCACCCAGTGGGCAGCGACCGGACAGGTGACGATCCCGATCCCGCCCGATTTTCCCACGGCCGAGCGCGCCAGCTCGCGGGAGTGACGCGGCCGCTGACTGCGGGGCGAAGCACGCAACTGTGTCACTCTTGCGCCGGTTTGAGCCACTGGCCGCCGTCGACCAAGAGCGTGGTGCCGGTGATGTAATCAGCGGCGTCCGACGCCAGGAACACGGCCGCACGACCGATGTCACTCGGCCGGCCGAGACGCCCCCAGGGCATCTGTTGTGCGGCCACGGCGAGCGCCGCGGCGCCAAACGCCTCGTGTTCGCCGGGGGTCTCGATCCAACCGGGCTCGATCACGTTGACGTTGATCCGGTGCCCGGTCAATTCGTTGGCGATCGTGAAGGCCATGCCCATCAGCCCCGCCTTGCCCGCGTTGTAGGCCACGCTGCGAGCGTAGGGGATCCGCGCATGGACGCTCGAGATGAACACGATCTTGCCCCCGCCGCCGCGCTCGACCATGTGCCGCGCGACGAGTTGGCTCATGTGAAAGCCGCCCACCAGCACGGCATCGAGCACCCGCTCGAACGTCTCGGGAGCGATCTCCAAGAACGGCAGTCGAGCGTTGAGCGCGGGATTGCTGACCAGGATGTCGATCCGCGACATGGCGGCGATCGCGTCGGCCACGATCTGCTCGCAAGACGCGCGGGCAAACGCATCGCCGGTTACAAGGTGCGCCTCGCGCCCCATGCCGCGAATCTCCGCGGCCACTTCGGCCAATGCGTCGCTCTGCCGGAGATCGTTGAGCGCCACGTCCGCGCCGGCGCGCGCCATTTCGAGCGCGCAGCCGGCGCCGATCCCGCGTGCCGCTCCGGTCACGAGCGCTTTCTTGCCAGCCAACTGCATGCCGCTACTCCTTGGGGAAAAACCTGGTCGATTCAATGCGCCGTCACCGCAGCCGGCGCCGGAGTTGACGCGGCCCGCGGCGGCACAGGCAGGCAATTGCCCTGTTCGGCAGCGCGTCGCGCACCTCGCTTGCGTTCCCGCGCGAGTTGCCGCACGTAGGTGTCGAAGTCGACTTGCATCGTATGCCGCGGCGATCTGACGTACCGGGTAAACATGCGTTGGCGCTCGCCCTGCATCTGTTCTTGCATCGCTCCGACCGAGGGCAGGGCATATCGGCCCAGCAAGTAGTCGCTCGCCAGGCCCGCTTGCAGCGCGGCCAGCGGAAAGATCGCCCCCAACGGTTGCAACAGCCCGATGAAGAACAGGTTCGGCAGGCCCGGCTTGAACACGCGTAAAAACAGCGGCAGATCGTTGCCGGGTGCGGCCAGAAACTGAGCGTCGAAGAACGGGAAACTGACCTTGTAGCCGGTGCAATAGATGACGGCGTCGACCTCGGCCGTGGTCCCGTCGACGAACCGCACCTGGTGGTCGTCAAAACGATCGATGTTCGGCTTCGGCACGATGTCACCGTGCGCGATCCGGTCGAGAATCGTCGACGAGACGCTGGGGTGGGCCTCGAACAGGTCGTGGTCGGGCGGCTGCAGCCCGTAGTCTTGCATTTTGCCGACCTGCACGCCGAGCATGAAGCGCAGGATCACCCGTTGCACTCGCCAGGGAAGCCAAGGGTTATTCCACTGGTCGATCGGCCGGCCCCAGAGGTACTTGGGAATGATGTAGGCCCCCCGCCGCGCGGCCAGGTACACCTTTGCCGCGACGTAGCTGCACTCGACCGCGATATCCATCGCGCTGTTGCCCATCCCCAGCACAAGCACTCGCTGGCCGCGGAATTGCTCGGCGTCGCGGTAATTGTGCGAATGCAGTACGCGCCCGGCAAACTGGCCAGGGAAGGGGGGCTCGGGCCAGCGCGGGTCCCAATGATGCCCGTTGCAGACGAACAATGCGTCGTATTGACGCTGCTCGCCGGTGCTCAAGTCGATTTGCCAGGTGCCGTCGTCGGCGCGTTGTGCCCGCTGGACCGCCGTGCGAAAGGTGATCGTCTCGCGCAGGCCGAAATGGTCGGCATAGTCACGGAAATACTGGAACACCTGCGAGTGATGGCAGAAATTCGGCCACTCGGCCGGCATCGGAAAATCGGGATACTGCATTCGCACCTTCGAGGTGTCGATGTGCAACATCCGGTAGGCTGACGAAACGCCGTTGGGGTTGTTGTAGTACCAGTTCCCACCGACGTCGTCGCTTTTTTCGAAGCAGTCGTAGGGAATCCCGCGCTCCTTGAGCGCCTTGGCCGTGGCCACTCCGGACGATCCGGCACCGATGATGCAAACTCGTGGCAATGCCGACATGCGGGTCTCTCCTCGGCACAACTTCCCCGGGGAACCGGGGCTTGCCAGCCCGGCGGACTCCGATCTTACCAAGACCCGCTCTGCGGAGCGCTTGTCGCACGCCGGCTTCCGCGTTGTGAGGACGAAAACAGCAAGTTAGACTCGGGCCCTGTGGAAGAATCTCGCGAATTGTCGACCGTTGATTCCAACGCGCGCCCCGCACTGCGCAGCGACGCCTGGGCGTTTTTTCTGCCGCTGGTGCTCCTGCTCGGGACGGCGTTGGCGTTGATCTGGGCCACCTGGGGCGCACAGCCGCGGCTGCCGGTCGATTTCTGACCACGTGGAACCCTACCGGCAGACGATTCCATTCCGCCGCTCGGCCCGGGGCCGTCGGACCGATTCATGAATCAACGCGACGCAGAAGCCGCCCGCGAATCGTCGACCGCGGCCCGGCGCGGGTTTCTGGCCTTCGTCGCCTTGCCGTCGATCGTGGTTCTCGACCAGGGGTTATCGCTCGCCAGCGGCCTTCCACTACGGTCGCTGGGTGCCTTTGCACTGATTCCTGTCGGTTGTCTCGCCTGGGCCGCGATGGGCCTGGTCATGTTCGCCACGCGGCGCGGTCGCCGATGGTTGGGTTGCCGCCGCCGTGGCCTGGCGCTGGGCACCTGCGGAGCCATCGCGGGGCTCGCCGGCGCCGAGAGCCTGATTCAGTGGGCCCGACCCGCGGCTCCCTTTCATTTGCGCTCGCCGGAGACCGCCTATCGATTCGCCCCCGATCCCAAGATCATCTTCGGCGTGGCGCCGCGTACTCGGTCGAGTTACAACGCGCAGGGGCTGCGGGGCCCCGACTGGTCTGCGCGGCGCGAGCGTTTGCGGGTGCTCTGCATCGGGGGCAGCACGACCGAATGCTATTACGTGGACGACCAGGACGCCTGGACCAATGTCCTGGCACAGGAACTGACGGCCCGATTGAATGAGCCGTGCTGGGTTGGCGCAGCGGCGGTCAGCGAAATGGCGTCGGGGCATCATGCCCGCTTCATCGCCACGTCGCCGCTCGTCGACGAGGTCGATTGTCTCGTCGTGATGCCCGGCGCCAATGATCTGGTGCGCATACTGCTGGGTCTCGATCAGGGGGATGCGCGCGTACCTACCTGGTATGGACTCCAATTTGTCCAAGTGTCCAAGAACTATTGGAACGTCGATCGTCAAAATGGTTTCTGGGCCGACGAGACAGGACAACGGCTGCAAGGCGTGCTGCGACTGGGTCGCGCGATCCCTGCGCGGCCGATTGATTGGCAAGCTGAAACGACCCACTATGCGCAGCGCCTAGTCAACCTGTGTGTCGCAGCAAAACACCGAAAGCCCCGACTCTTCCTGGTTACTCAACCTTATCTCTGGGACCAACAGCTCACGCCGCAAGGCGTGAAACGACTGCTCTGGGCGCGGGCTGTGCCCACCCCGCGGCCCTGGGAGTTCTTAAACTCGCGAGACTTGCGGCGAGTGGCCGATGCCTTCAACGCCGAGGTGGTTCGCGCGGCGCGCGAACAGGGCTGTGAGCTGGTCGACGGGGCCGCTGCGATCAACGGTCACGAGCGTTGCTTCTACGACGACTTCCATCTGAACGACGCCGGTTGTGTAGCGCTGGTGCAAACTCTGGCGGAAAGCATCGTTCGACGCATGGCAGCCGAGCCTGCGCGCCGTTGAAGCGCGCGAAACGGCACGTCTTGCCTAGCAATCACTCAGGGTAGCGCATATGATTCAAAAGATAGGAGCCGGTGTTGGGGCCAGCTCCTCAGCGGGGCAAGGTAGTTGAGATTTGCGGACGAGAGGCCTTGGACGATTTGACCGCTGCCGAACTTGAAGTGATGCAAATCCTTTGGGAGTTCGGTGAACTCAAGCCGCAAGAAGTCTTGCAGCATCATCCACGCGAGATCAGCAATTCCACGTTGCGCACTTTCTTGACGGACCTGGTCGGGAAAGGTCATGTGACGCGGACGAAGCGCGGCAAAGTCTTCTACTACCAGGCACAGACGGCGCGGACTTCGGCCTTTCGTCTGCGCGTGCAGCACCTCGTCACGTCCTTCGCCGGCGGGTCTTATTTGAACCTGGCTCGCGAATTGATCGGCCTGGAGGAGTTTCCCGCCGATCAGCTCGAGGAATTGAGGCGCGGGATCGACCTGCAACTCGGCACCCCGAGCCTGAATGCCGGCGGCGCGTGACTTTCGCGCGGCGCGCAGGCAACATAGTGGCGTTCTTCACCCCCGGGCCCTTGGCCCGCACCCTGGGAATCGCCACGATGAAGGCCAGACTCTTTGCCCCGGTGGCGGCATTCGCCGTCGTCAGCCTTGCCCTTACGCAACTCTCCACGGTCCGCGCAGCAGGTCCAGAAATGCTGGTGTACGTCGGCACCTACACGACCCGCGGGAGCGAGGGCATCTATCACTTCCGGTTCGACATGCGCAGCGGTCAGCTCGAGCCAGCTGGCGTGACCAAGGGAGTGAAGAACCCGTCGTTCTTGGCCATCGCGCCCGACGGCCAACATCTGTACAGCGTGGCCGAAGTGGAAACGCTCGACGGCCAGCGCGCCGGTGGCGTGTGTGCGTTTGCGATCGAACGCCCCGGCGGTGCGTTGCGCAAGCTCAATCAACAGACGTCCGGAGGGGCCGGGCCATGCCACGTCTCGCTCGATCGCACGGGGCGCGTGGCGCTGGTTGCGAATTACGGCGGCGGCAGCGTGGCCAGCCTGCCCATCGACGACGACGGGCTACTTCAGCCCATCGCTTCATTCATTCAGCACACGGGCCAGGGCCCCAACGCGCAGCGCCAAGAAGGCCCCCACGCCCACTCGTTCAACGTCGATCTGAACAATCGCTTTGCCATGGCGGCGGACCTGGGCATCGACCGCATCATGGTCTACCGGCTCGACGTGCCATCGGGCCGGCTGACCGCCAACGATCCGCCTGCAGCCGAGGTTCCACCGGGCAGTGGACCCCGGCACTTCGCCTTTCATCCTTCGGGGCGATTTGCCTTCACCAACAACGAGCTGAACTCTACCGTCACCGGATTCCGCTACGACGGCAAACTGGGCGTGTTGTCGCTGATCGAGACGCTGTCCACGTTGCCGCCGCAGGCCGCCGCCGCCGACAACACGCCCGCCGAGATCCAGGTGCACCCCTCTGGTAAGTTTCTGTACGTGTCGAACCGTGGCCACAATTCGCTGGCGGCGTTCAAGATCGACGCCGACACAGGAAAATTGACGCCCAGCGGACATACGCTTTCGGGCGGCGAAATTCCGCGTAATTTCGGCATCGACCCGACCGGTGCCTTCCTCCTGGCCGCCAATCAAGACTCGGGGAATGTCGTGGTCTTTCGCGTGGACGCAGCGACAGGTGCACTCACGCCGACCGGATCGGTCGTCCAGGTGCCGATGGCGGTATGCGTGAAGTTCCTCCCGTTGGAAACGCCGCGCTAAGCACGCCGGACGCCATGCAGGCCGCTCGCGTGCATGTTCACCCCGGGCGGGCAAACAGCGGTTCGAGCAGTGCCCGCAGGGCGAGCCGCGCACGGTGCAAGCGCGTCTTGACCGCGCCGGGGGAAATGCCCAACAGGTCAGCGGCTTGCGCCGTGTCGAGTTCCTCGATGTCGCGCAGGAGCAGGATTTCGCGGTAGCCTTCCGGCAGCTGGTCGATGCATGTACGCACCTGCGCCTGCAGCTCGGCCTGGGCCAACTGCTCGACGGGCCCGGCGGCCCACGGCCGTACGCCCCGGGCATGATGTCCGGTCTCGTCGAACGTGGGGAGCAATTCGTCGAGCGAGGCTGGCCTGCGGTTTTTCGCCCCGCGCAGCTTCATCAGGCAGGCGTTGACGACGATTCGGTGCAGCCAGGTGCCGACCTGCGATTGGCCGGCAAACGCGCCGATCGACCGGAACGCCGAAATGAACGCGTCTTGCACGGCGTCGGCCGCATCATTCTCGTCGGGCAGCAGCCGCCGGGCGACGGCCAGCATCCGCCCACCGTAGGTCCGCACCAACCACTCATAGGCCGCATCGTCGCCCGCGCGCAGGCGGCCTAGCCATGCGGCGACAGCGTCTGCCGTGTCATCGGGCAATTCGGAGTGCGAGCGATCCATCGGCCTTATCCGCAGTCGGGGACCACGCCAGGCGAGCACCGATTGATTGTAACGGGTGCGCGGCTCGTTGCGCGCTCGGCCTGCGTCGCAGGCGCGCGGAGATTGCCTGGCGAGGTCGCGCAGATTACAACGAAGCGACCACCAAGACCGACCCTGGTCACGGCTTTTCAAAAGGGCAACCACGTGGATATCAAGCAGGCCATCAAGTTCAATCTGAACAGCTCGAACTACCTCGTGAACGGCTATCTGGCCGATCTCTCCGATGGCGATCTGCTGATTCGCCCCGTGCCGGGCACGAACCACATCGCCTGGCAATTGGGCCACCTGATCGCTGCCGAGCGGATGCTCGTCGAGAAGGCGGTTCCGGGCTCGATGCGGCCGTTGCCCGAGGGCTTCGCCGAGCGGCACAAGAAAAGCACCGCCGGAAGTGACAACCCGGCCGATTTTCTGACGAAGGCCGAGTACTTGCGCCTGGCCGAGAGCGTGCGTGCCAACACCCTCGAGGTTGTCGAAAAGCTGGCCGAGGGCGACGCGGACAAGTCGGCGGGCCAAGGAGGCCCACCGTTCTTGCAGACCGTGGGCGACACGCTCTTGTTCATCTCGGGGCACTGGCTCATGCACGCCGGCCAATGGGCCATCGTCCGCCGCAAGCTGGGCCGCGCACCGCTGTTCTGATCCTGTGCGCCCAGGCTTGCGTTGCGTCCCTGCCCTCAGGCGGATCTCAGTAACCCACGTCGAAACTACATGCGCATTCCTGCCGGAATCGCAACCGACATAAACAGCGAGTAGCCGAACGCCAGCACGGCGAGCCCGATGAGAATGGCGATCTGGATGCGCGCCAGAAGCGTCACCAGCGAAAGCACCATCAGCGTCGCTACGCCCATCGCTACCTGGCACACAGGGTGCATCAAGTCGACATGCCAGATGGCCGTGATCGGCGCTGCCGCAAGAAAGCCTGGCAGGCAAGGCGCGTCCCAGAGGTAATCCCGCGCCACTTGATCCCAGGCCCAGTGCGGGTCCCAGTGACTTTGCTGGCTGGCCATGATGCATAGCGGGGCCGGCAGGTAGAACGCGGCCGCAAGACACAGCACAGACCGCACGTTTCTGCGGCGCTCGGCCGGCGGACCCAAGAATAGCCCCAGCCACAGCAGCACCGGCAGCACCGGCAACCACAAGAACCCAATCGCCAGCCAGGTCGTCGCGACCAGCGCTTGCAGCAGGGTGAACTGAAACTTCTGCGGTTGCTTCGCGTCGTTGTCCGGCATACGGGTACCTCGCTGTTGGTCAGGTCCGCATGGTCGGATTCGTCTTGCGCTGCGGGTCGTCTCGCCAGACGAAATACGAGTAGACCGGCAGCCCGATCACCATCAGGGCCACGAGCCCCAGCACGATCGCCAGCGTCCAGGCGTTGTGCAGCACTGCCAAGAGGAACATCGCGAAACCAGTCACCATGAACAGCCAGCCGGCCAGTCGGTGGGTCTTGTTCCAACTCGTCTCGCTCGACAACGTCCACGGGGTGCGCACTCCGACAAACCAGTTCGGCCTGAACGTGCCCATGAAGTGGCCCAGCAGGCAGAACAGAATGCCGATACCCAACGGGACCACGAGCGAGACGTTGACCGGGTAACCAAAAGCAACGAGCAGGAGCATCGCGTGGAGCGCCGCGAAAAACGCGACCAGCGCCACGCGGATTACCTGATAGGCATGGGCAAAGGCATCGTAGGCGATGCGGTTCGGGTCGATCCGCGGGAGCAGCAGCAGCAACCCGTAACTCAACAGCGCCATGAATGGCATAAGCAGCAATCCCTCGACCTTTCCGGCGTAGCGATCCGGCTCGCCCGCCAGGTTCCAATGCACCGGCATGCGCACGGGGGCACGAGTCCACAGCACCGCCGAAGCGGCGAACATGCACAAGATGATGATTAATTGGAAGACCTCCGTGCGCCTATTCGTTCGCATGACTTGCTCCCTTTCGGTCTGCGCACGGTTCGCAACAATTCAAGCACGGCCGCGATGCGCTCCTCGACGAACGTGCAGTTCCGGCTCGCGCAGATGCTGGTCCGTGGCGTTTCTCTTACCGTCACGCATGCATGCTGAATTAAACTGTAGTTTCACTCAAAGCAGCGAAGAGTGAAAGGAAAACTGACGAGCAGCAGGACTGCTCATCGACATGGCCGGCGACAGGCGGACGGAAAAGGCCGCCGTCTATCGCACGAATCTCGCCTGGGACGACTACTGCCGGAAGACCTGTGATGCGACTAGCTGCTGACGCTGCCAGTGTCCCGGACGACGTTCACCTACAACGGCGATGGGCTGATGACCCAGTATCAGCAGGGCGCGACCACCCGCAAGCAGATCTGGGACGGCCAGCATCTGCCGCTGCAGTCCGCGGGATTGCGTTACCGAACGGCCTTGGCTACCTTGACTTCGCAGTTGAAGGCGCCGATCAATCGACACACCCGCCAGGACCGGGCGCGCCGATTCCCGCACATCACATGTGCGCCATTCAGGGCGCGACGCGTTCGTTCTGGGGCACTTCCATCATCGAGTCCATGAGCACGAACAAGGCTTCCTGCACGAACTCGCGCATTTCGGGCAGGTCGCCGCCGGGGAGTCCGCCGTAGACGGCCGCCGATGCGGGCATCTGGTCGGCGTGCGCGTGGCCGTAGGCCACGGCTTCGGCCAGGTCGCGCTCGAACGCTTCGACGACGCCGGGCTGGGCCTGCGGGCGCGTGACGCACATGTGAATGGCGTTGGGGTACTGCTGGCCGTTGAACCGCCAGCCGCGCTGCTTCATGAAGTCGTTGATGTGGTAGATGTCGAACGGCTCCGAATTAAACGTGAAACAGAACGACGGTTTGCCCAGGATCCGCAATTCGGCGTGCCGCCGCACCACGTCCTGCATCGCAAAGCTCGTCTCGAAAATGGCCTGCGCTTGCTGCAAATAGCCCGGGCGGCCCAGGCTCATCATCGCCCCCCACGTGGCGGCCAGGATGCCGACCGAGCGGCTGCCCTGGATGCCCGGCGAGTGGTACTTGCCGCCCGACCAGGCCTCGCTGGTGAAATACTGGTGCCGGCGCAACGAGCGGTCGCGATACAGCACGACGCTCGAACCCTTGAGGGCAAAGCCAAACTTGTGCGTGTCGGCCGAAATGCTCGTCACGCCCGGCAGGCGAAAGTCGAACGCCGGGATGTCGTAGCCCAACTCTTCGCCGAACGGCAGGATGAACCCGCCCAGGCACGCGTCGACGTGCAGCCCGATGCCATGTTCAACGGCCAGGCTCGACAGCTCGTCGATCGGGTCGATCGTGCCATAGGGATAGTTGCCGGCCGAACCGATCAAGGCGACGGTGCGATCGTTGATCTGATCGCGAACGAAATCGATATCGACCAGCGTTGTCGCCGCATCGATGGGGGCCGGCACCACCTTGAGCCCGAACATCCAGGCCCCCTTTTCGAACGCCGCGTGCGCCGTGGTGGGTAGGATGATTTCCGGGGCAGTGATCCCGCGCTCGCGGCCTCGTTCGCGATAGACCAGCAGCGCCGAAAGGATGCTCTCGGTGCCGCCCGAGGTGACTGCCGCGCAAGGCTCGCTGCCGTCGGCTACGGCGCCGGCGTGCATCAAGTCGAGCGTCATCGCGGCGATCTCGCTTTCGAATCGAGTCGCGCTGGGGCACATGTCGCGCTGAATGGCGTTCATGTGCGAAAACAACGCGAATACCTCGTTCAGAAAGCGAAAATGCTCGGCGTCGCCGCCGTACATCGTGCCCGAGCACTTGCCTTGCTGCCAGCAGGCGTTTTCTTCGCGGCTCATCTGCCGCAACTGATCGAGAATCGCCGCTTGCGCCAGCCCCCGCTCGGGCAAGCGCGTGGCCACGCCAAAGCGGCTGGCATAGGGAAACAAATTGCCAAACGGGCTGCTGCCGTCCTGCGACATGGAAAGACCTTGGCTTGCGCGCTAGTTATCGTTGAACAACACCTGATGCAGTTTGGCCAGTTCCTCGGCCGACAGCTTGGCCTGTTGGCGATCGTAAGTCAGCAGACCGTTGACCTCGCCTTCGACGTCGGTCGTCTGGGTATACACGCCCGCGGCCACGCCCTGTTTGCGCAACCGGTTCAGCCGCTCGATCGACTGGCCGTAGCGTTCGAGCAGCGCGGCTTTCGATTTGGCCAAACTATAGCCCCAGTTGCGCCGATCCGGGTCCCAAAGATGCCCCTCGACCGGCCAGCCATGACCGCCAAACTCGCCGATTACTTCAATGTATTCGGGATAACGGTCGCCGAAATCCTCGCCTGGATGGGGATAGTTGTGCGCGTCGACCACGTCGCCGACCGGCCAGAAATTGCCGCCGCTGGCAATATTCACCAGCCGCGAGGGATCGCGCCGGGCAACCCAATGCCCGACCTCGAGGGTGCGGTGCTGTCCCCAGGCCTCGTTGAAGGGCACCCAGACCACGATGCACGGATGCTCTTCGAGCAGATCGATCATCCGCTCCAGTTCGGTCATGTACTGCGCATGCTCGG
The DNA here is from genome assembly GCA_019694435.1 of Pirellulales bacterium. Classification (NCBI taxonomy): domain Bacteria; kingdom Pseudomonadati; phylum Planctomycetota; class Planctomycetia; order Pirellulales; species Pirellulales bacterium. Next base: position 31,306 of record JAIBBZ010000019.1, on the reverse strand, counting down.
CTTCGGGCCAGTTGGCGTCGACCGGATCTGGTTTCAGCCGGGTCCACGGAGGATTCTCGCCGCCGCTCACCTGGTCCTGCCAGACGAGCATCCCCAGGCGGTCACAATGGTAATAGTATCGCCGCGGCTCGACCTTGATGTGCTTGCGGATCATGTTGAAGCCGGCGGCCTTCAAGAATTCGATGTCGGACCGCATCGCCGCGTCGGATGGAGGCGTCAGCAGTCCGTCGGGCCACCAGCCCTGATCGAGCGTGCCCCAGTGGAACAACGGTTTGCCGTTGAGCGTGAACCGCCATTTGCCGGCAGCGTCCCGAACCTTGCCCACATCGCGAATCCCTGCATAGCCCTGCACCTGGTCGAGCACCTGCCCCTGGCCATCGATCAGCGCCACCTCCAGATCGTAGAGGTGGGGTGATTGCGGCGACCAGAGTTGGGCGTCGGCGACGTGGACCGCCAGTTCCTGAGCGCTGCCCTGGGCCTCGGCCACGACCCGGTCGCCGTCCTTGACCTGCAGCCGCAACCTGGTGCCGGTCGCGTCGCCGGCCAGCTCGGGCCGGACAGTGATCGTGCCGGCCGCGGCGTCCGTGTCGACGTTCAACTCGACCAGGTACGTCGGCGCGACCTCTTCCAGCCAAACTGTCTGCCAGATGCCCGAAACTTGCGTATACCAGATTCCCTCGGGCTTACGGACCTGTTTGCCGCGCAACTGCCAGTCTTCGGTCTTGTCCGTCACGCGCACGACGATTTCGTTATCGCCCTGCCGCGCTGCCTGGGTGATGTCGAACGAGAAAGGTGTGAAGCCGCCCTGGTGCGATCCGACTTGTTCGCCGTTGACATAGACGTCGCAACGGTAGTCGACCGCTTCGAAATTCAGCAGCACCCGGCGGCCAGGCTGCGGGGTCAACGACACCGTGCGCCGGTACCAGAGCGCCTCGGTGGCTTCGAGCAGCCGCTGCACGCCGCCCAACCGCGATTCGAGCGCGAACGGCACGAGCAATTGGCCCAGCCAATGCGCGGGCGTCTGGGTCTCGGAATCGGCGGTGACGGCGTAATCCCAAGCGCCATTCAGGCATTTCCACCCTTCGCGCACCAGCGCAGGTCGGGGATACTCAGTCCAGGCGTTGTCCGCCCTGACTTCGGCTCCCCAGGCCGTGAGCATGCGAGTCTTGAAAGGCTCGGCTGCGCGGACCGCGGCTCCAGCGGGCTGAAACAGCCCTGGGCCTGCAACAGCGACGAGCAACAACAGCCATGCGGGTTCACGCCATCTCATGTCGGCAGTTCCTGGGATGCGCAGCTGCGGCAGGCGACGGGGGCTCAACAGTATGACGCGCCGTCCAGCCGTTCGGTGGATGAGCATATTCCTCTAGTGTTCGATCGGAAGCAACTGCTTCCCGCTTCCATGGCAAATCCTCGTAGCGTCACGGTCACTTCTTCGAGCGATCCCGATCGCCGCGCCCAGACCCGCCAGCACATTCTCAACGCCACCGAACGGCTGCTCGCCGGCGGAGAAGCCTTCGCCAAGCTCAGCATCCAGCGGATCGCCGTCGCCGCGGGCGTGTCCCGCGCGACATTCTACCTGCACTTCCACACCAAGCGCGAGCTGATCGCGGCGCTCGCACAGGACATCACCGCCGCCTGGACCGAGATCGCCGCACCGTTCCTGACCGATCCGCTGGCCAGCCGCGACGACCTGGAGCAGGGGCTCCACCGGATTCTTGTCCTGTGGCGACAGCACCGCGCGGTCGTGGCGGCGATCATCGAGTTGGCCGAGTATGATCTCGACATGCGCCAGGCGTGGCGCGACACGCTCGCCGGCATCGCCCAGATCATCGGCCAGAGCCTGCAACAGCGGCGATCGCAACTGCCGCCTGAGAAGACCGAGCTACTCAGCTGGTTTATCGTCTGGTCGGGCGAGCGTTTCATGCATCAAGAGGTCGGCGAGGCCTCGCCCGAGCGCGATCACCTGCTCGTCGCCGTGTTGTCCGAGATCGTTTGGAAGCTGATGCACGACTGATTCGGCGCCAGTGGCCTGCCCCTTCGGCTCCGCGTCGGCGTTTTGGGCGACGTGCTGAGGAGCCGAGGTTCCGTTGTGCCGCTGCCGCGCCGCCACCAACTCGGCGGCGGCGTGATAGCGCGACACGACACCGGGCTGGGGCCACAACCCGCCGCCCAGGATTAACAGCGTGAGCATCAAAATGGCGAAGCGTTCCGGCGCCCGGCCGTTCAGGTCGATGGTCGCCGGATGGGTCGCGCCCGTGAACACGCGGAAGTAAGCGTGCAGCATCGCCAGGCCGTTCAACGCGGCGGTCGCCACGACGATCGCGCCGATCCAGGGCGCGGCCATCACCGCACCTTCGACCAGCATCTCGGTGCCCACGAATCCGACCGTGCCCGGAAATCCGATACTCGCCAGCCCCGTCAACAGAAAAAACGTCGCGAGGACGGGTGCCTGGGCATAGAGCCCGTGGAATTCGGCCAGCGAAAGCCGTCCGGTGCGAGCCTCGATCGACCGGAGCGTCAGACCGAAGCCGGTCAGCGACAGTCCCACCGAGAGCCACACGCAGAGCGCGCCGGTCAGACCGATGGGGGTGGCCAGTTCCAGCCCCACCAGCACGAGCGACGAATGGCTGAGGAATACGTAGGTAAAAAACCGCCGCGCCTCGATCTGGACAAGGGCCATACCCGCGGCGTAGATGGCCGTCGCCAACGAGAGGATCGAGATGCTATGCAACACCCAATCGGGCGCGATGGGAAACACCAGCCGCATGGCGCCATAGGCGCCGACCATCGGCGTCACCCGCAGCAGCGCCCCGCCGAAGCTGGCGTGTTCGAACAGATCGGTTATCCAGCAGTGCACGGGCACGACGCCGTTGCGCAGCAACACGGCCAACGTCAACGCGATGATGCCCGCCGTGTTCCAGTAGGAACCCTGGCTCGAGATCGTCACCAGCGTTTGACCGCCTAGCAGCAGCCCGGCAAACGCCACCATGTGGACGACATACACGCGCGTGGGCTTCAGCCGGCGCCGAAGCTCGAAGTATTGCGGAATCGTACCGACGACCAGCATCGCGACGACTGCCCAGGGCTGCCGGCACGAAAAGATCATCAACAAGATGGTTTCGGACAGCAACGTGCTGGCAAACGAGAAGCGGCGAATCTTCGTCCGCATGGTCGCCAGCAACGTGAGAAAATAGATCAAGGCCCCCAGCGACAAGAGCGGCGCGCTCAGCTCGTCGATCACTAGCAGGTCTTCGCCGAAGACCCGCTCGATGACGTCCCAGCGGTCGTGTGCCTCGTAGGTATGCAGCAGAGCAAAGTCCTGCCAGGCGCCGCACGATGTCAGCAGGCACAGGCCGCTGAATACCAGGCTCACGCGGCGCGCATCGTCAGGATCGCGCAGTCGCAATACCGCCAGCGCGCCCACCAGCGGCAACAGGATCGACAACTCGAGCCAGGGCAGATGCAGTTGAATCATCGCAGGTCCTCAACCGGGCGTCCGCTGGCGATGCGATCCGATTCGCGCGAGCGCGTGCCCGACAGCCAGTCGGTCCAGCGCCGCTCCCAGGTGTCGAAAAAGCGGAACATGCCGACCCAGACCGCCACGATCTGGTCGAGCAGCGCGTCGAGCTCACCGCGCTCGATGAACAAGCGATAGAGCCGCAACTGCAGCGGTTCGGGCAACCAGAGCAGCCACCGGCTGGGCCGATGCTGCAGCCGCCCGCCAATGGCGTTTTCCAGAGAGTGGTAGTCGCGGATCAACGTCGGGGCCCGCAACAATTGCAGCATCCGCAGGCAGGCGTGACCGATGATGTGCACCAAGGCCAGGTAGCGGAACCCCAGGCCGATCTCGACGGTGATGATGCCGACCTGCGTGAGCGAGGCAAAGGCCAGGCCCGTCTTGATATCGCTTTGCACGCTCGCCGCGCCCGAAGCGAACAGCGCCGTCGCCAGGCCCAGGATAATGACCATCGCGCGCAGCGTCGGCGAAAGATCGAGCAGCGGGCTGACGCGCAGCAGCAGATACACGCCCAGGTGGACCGATAGAGCGCCGTAGAAAATCGCGCTGGACGGCGTCGGACCTTCCATGGCGCGCGGTAACCAGCCGGAAAAAGGCACCAATGCCGATTTGCCCGCGGCTGCCAGCAACAGCAGCGAGCCGACGAGCAGCGCTGCCCGGGGCGACAGCGTCGCGGCACCCTCGGGCCATGGCCCGGTGCCCATCAGCGCCATGAAGTCGCCCTCTCCGCGCAGGTGGTGCAGCAGCACGGCGGCCCCGAGAAAGGCCGCATCCGCGACGCGGTAGACCGACCAGACACGCTGCCCGTTGACGACCGGCGACCGGCGTTCGTGGAAATAGGCCACTAGCAGCGCCGACGACAGCCCCACCAGTTCCCAGCCGAGGAACAAGGTCTCGATCGTGCCGGCCAGCGCCGCGAGCACCATGCCCAGCAGGAAGAACGAGTAGAGCATGAAGAACCGACCATAGCCGGGCTCGCGGTGCAGATACCGATTGGCAAACGCGCCGGTCGTGGCGACCAGCACGAAAATCAGGATGCAAAAGGGCACCGACAGGCGATCGAAGACGATCTTCAAATGAAAATGAAAATGCTCCTGGGGAATCACCACCCAATTGCCGAATTCGATCGGCACAAAGCGGACTCCTGTCACCAGCATCAACACGAGCACGGCAATCGCCGCGACCAGACCGGTCATCACCGCAATCTGCGTGCTGCGCGACAAGGCGTGTTCGCTGAGCGGTTGATTGACCAGGTAGCTGAGCCCCATCAACGCCATCAACAGCGTCGGTGCGCCAACGACGACGATCCCCAGCCAGTTGAAGATCAGGTCAAGATCCATGCAACGCTCCTTCCGTCACGCCGTTACCGCGATTTTCCGGCTCGGGTTCGATCACGGCAATGCCCAGGTGACCGCGGCGCCCGCGATACCAATCGAGCGATCGCGCCACCTTGGGCAGTTCCCCGTCTTCGACCTCGTATTCCTTGAACACGCCTCGTTCATAAACGTGAATCGTCGGCCCATCGGGCGACAGCGTGGCCAATTGAACCCACTCGTTGCGAATCAACTGGCCAATCACGGGGTTCGCGTCGATCAGCCGCAGCATCACCTCGGGCGTCGTCTCGATGACGAACAAAATCCGCAACGGCTCGTGGATCTCGATCATCTGTTGCGACAAGCCGGGCCGTAGGTCTGTCGCGGCCCCCTCCATGACGCCCAGCAGCGAGACGATGTTGTGCGGCAGTTTCGAACCACAGCCATAGACCGCCGGATCGACGCACGAAAAGTAGTATTCCAGGCTAATGCCTGCGCAAACCGGAATCGCGGGCGCCAAAATCCGGGCCAGGATCGACGCCTGTTCGTCATCCTGCGTCGGATCGTAATCGCTCAAGAAGGCACGGCGATCGAGGAATAGGCCGCGCGTGCGCGACCGGCGGCCGACGATGCACATGGCATTCGTGGCGTGATTGTATTCCGGCCGCGCCTGCGACAGGTCTTCCGACCGTTCGTGCACGTGGTCGAGCGCATGCGCAGAGGTCAAGGAGAGGTCGGCCGAGACGAAACGCCGAATCCGTTCGTGCGCATTGCGGGCCCGAGCTTCGTCGATCGCCGCAGTGGCTGCCTCGAATTCGGCCCGATGCGGCACAGGAATGCTGTCCAGGTCGAAGTACGTCACTTCGTCGGTGCAGGTGTTATGGAAGCCGCCGACGAAGACCGTATCGTCCGGAATCAACAGCCCGTGCTCGGCGAGCCGCTCGCGAACCACCGGATCGTTCGCCATCTTGGTGATCGCCCGCGCGTTCGGGCCGCCCAGACCGCCGCTGCACGCGCCGCAGTTATACGCCGATTCGTGCGGGTTATTCAGGCTCGACGAACCGTGCCCCAGGACAATCACAATCCGCGCGAAATCGTGAGTCAGGCCGATGTCACGCAACACGCGCTCGACGCACGCCACCATCTCGTCGCACGAATAGCCATGATGTTCGGGCTCCTGGTTGGGCGGGTCCTGATAGCGCAGCAGCGTCAGCTCGGTGACCGGCGGCGGCTGCACGAATTCGCCGAACGCGCGCCGCAGCTGGGCCGTAATCCGGGGAAACATGATCCGGGCCACCAACGGCATCGACGCCAACGAGCCGAACAGCGCCGTGAGGAAACCGCCCAAGAAGCTGCGGCTCTGCAGGTGCCAGCGGTGCGACGCGGTGCCCAGCACGCGCCGCGTCTGGGCTCGCTGCCGATTGGCGGCCCTTAACGAGTACGCCGGCTCTTCGCGAACGAAGTGCTTGGGCTTGATCACGACGGGACACAAGGGGCGATAGTGGGCGTCGGCCGCGCCGCGATAGTACATGGCCACGGCGAAAAAGCCGGCCATGGCGTAGGTCACGCAACGCGGATCGACTTCCTCCAAATGCCGGCGGAAAGATTCTTCGCGATCGTCGATGCAGGTCACCAGTTGAAACGAAGTCGGCTGTTCGACGGGTGGCAGCGGGCGCGAACTGTGCATGTACAGCGCGTCGAGCGCCTGAGTTCGATAGCGACGCTCGAACGCCAGGTGCAGAATTCGCCGCCGCTCCAAGCCGGGGAACGACTCGATCTCCTGCACCAGGCACGTCCATTGCGGCTTCGACATGCTGAGCAATTCGCGCAGGCTCCACCCGCGCAACTGGGCCAACTGGAAAACCAGATGCGCGCGTTGCTCGACGTGCACACGCGGCTCGCGCGGCTGTGTCCGGCGCAGATACTTGCGCAAGCGCCGCAATTCGATCGCGCCCCGCCGCGCTTCCGGCACATAATGCCGCAGGGCCAGGCGTTCCAGAACCAGCCGCACCGCGAGATATTCGACCAGGCTGCCAGGCGGAGCAGGACGCACTGTCCATTCCGCGTTAGTTTCCATCTGCCACAGCATGCCGGCCCAGCCCGGCAGCGCGAGCAGCGTCTCTTGGATGTAGTCACCTGCCTCGCCCGGCTCGACTCCCAGCAGCTCGAGCGAGCGTTTGATCGAGGCCAGTGCACCCTCACGCGACGACTCGATCTGGGCCAACTCGGCCGGCAAGTCTCGCAGCCAGCCCGCATCGAACCAGCGCGAATGGCCGTGCACCGCCTTGAACGATTCCAGGAATCCGGCGTCGCGCCGGGGAACCTGCCAAATGGCGAAACCTTGATCGAGAAATGCGGCGCAAAACTGGATCAGCAACGGGTTGACCAGCAGGTCAATATCGCGCCCCCGCGCCTGCCAGAGCACATCGCGGTGACGGACCAGCGGCTGGTGGGTCTCGATCCGCGGCACGCCGTGCACGCCATGCATGCAGATCCGCCACAACAGATGCAGCGTGAGCGATTCCCAGCGATCCTCGCTCCACGACTCGATCGATGCCGTGCCGAAGGTGTGCAGCAGCTCGTCGACCGCGCCGCGAATGTGATGGTCGACCTGCTCGCGGCCCGCGTGCAGATACACCATGACCCAGCCCCGGGCCTCCTCGATCGCCTGCCGGCGCAGCGGCTCGGGCGTCTCCGGCCGGAAACACCGCAGTGCGTCGCCTTCGGCAATCAGCCAGCGGGTCTCGGCATCGGAACCGAACAGGAGCGGATACTCGAGCATCGCGCGGCGCAAGGCATAGCGCGTGCCCATGAAGCCGATCAATTCGTCGGCCGAATCCTGCAGGTCGTCGAGCAACACAGCCGCGATGTCGGTCGTGCGAATGCGCCCTTGGGCAACCATCTGCCGGTACGCGCTTTCCGGCAGATAGGGCTGGCCGCCGTAGACCTTCAACCCTTCCAACACCGCCTGATCGAAGCGCAGTTGCTCCAAGGCGTGCAGCGTGTTGTGGTGGACGAAGACGGAAATGGGGCCCTGGCTTGGCAGAACATGCGTCGCATGTTCGATCAGCTCAGACAGCGAATGCGCCTGCAGGGAATGAGCTTCTGACGATACATGGCCAGAAGCGAGCTTCGAGGCTTCTTGCACGGCTGGGGCTTCAGTCACGCGGAGGAGGAGGTGGGGTCCGCCGTGTTCTCGGCGGATACCGAAATTCTAGCTCGCACACCCCGGCCACCCAACACGGCTAGACTGAAGTTCCCTTAACTTGGTTGCCCGCCGATCACGCAGCAGGCTTCCACAACAGCCGGCAGGTGCGCTTGTGCACGCATCGAAACAGGGTGACAGTGCAGGTATTGCGCGCGAATGCCCCCCCGAGTTCGCGGTGCGCCGCGTCCAGAAGTCGCTCCGTCCAACCGACGCGAAGCGCGCGCCGGGCGTTGCTCCGTGCGACAGTATCGCAGGAGAACCAAGCGCTAACCCATTGGGCCTGACCGCGAGGCTGCCTCTTAAGACCTCGGTCCGCGTCGAATCTGCTATCCGCTCGCTCCGGGACCATCCAGGGGATTCACGCATGGCTCACGAGCGCGGAGCAGGCCATCGAGCTATAGCGACCGTCTGGGATCTGTCGAGCTATCGAAGCGGTGACCGGCCAACCTTGCGCCACCACTTGGTCGATTCCTACTCGGGGGACAATTTGGCAGCGGCCAAACCGATAACGCCAAGGCCGAGCGGCTCGAGGCCGACCATTGTTCGTCCCAAATGCGCCGAGGCGAGATCGGGGTGACTTTCCAGCCGTTCACGATCTCCCAGCTCAGGACGATTCACAGCGCTTCATAAATCGTCGAAATCGGCCTCGCAACGCATTGCGCACAGGGCGTCTCAGCAACGACTTGCATCGGCGGTCCGGCGTGATGGCCGCTCAAGAGAATAGCTCCGCAACGCGTTCGCCCTGCGGCAAGACGACGTGCGGACGGCCTGACGTGTCGGTGTATTGGGCGCGCGTGTCGACGCCCAGATGCTGATAGATCGTGGCCAGCACGTCGTGCGGCAATTTGGGATTGTCCTTGGGGATCGATCCGGTGCGATCAGACGCGCCGATGACGCGGCCCCCTTGCACGCCACCCCCGGCCAGAGCCGCCGAAAACACTTGCGGCCAATGGTCGCGACCTGCGTCCTTGTTGACGCGCGGCGTCCGCCCCATTTCTCCCCAAGCGACCACCAAGGTCGACTCCAGCAACCCGCGCTGCTCAAGATCTTCGATCAAGGCGGAATAGGCCTGATCGAAGCGGGGCAAGAACCCGCGACGCTGCGAGTCGAATCCCTGCTTGTGGAAATCCCACCAGCGCATTTCGACCGTCACGATCCGCACGCCAGCCTCGATCAGCCGCCGCGCCAAGAGCATCCGCTGTGCCCAATTCTTCGAGCCGCACCGCATAGGATCGCCCGGATCGAAGGTCGGCATCATGCCGTAACGTTCGCGAACGTGTTGCGGCTCGCTTTCCAGATCAAACGCCGCGCTCGCCGCGCCGCCGGCGACGATGTCCAACGCCTGGGCGTGAAACTTGTCCGTCTCAGCAGTCGCGCCGATGGGCCGCATGCGATCCAGCGCGCTGCGCAACATGCCGCGCTGCTGCACGCGTGCCGACGTCAGGCCTTCGGCCAGGGCAAAGTCGCGAACACGAAAAGGCGAATCGATCGCCGGATCGGCGACGGTCTCGAATGGATTGCAGGCGGCGCCCAAATAAGCAGCCCCCATGCCGGGCGCAACTTTCGGAATCACCACATAGGCCGGCAAGCTCGGATCCAGCCGTTGTTGCTGTCGCGCGACGATCGAGCCGCAGCTGGGCATGATGTTGATATCGGGATTCGGCCCCGATGCGTAGCCTGTGAAACAAATCTGGTCGCCGTTCGAATGGCCTACGTCACCGTCTTCGGGGCGGTGGTGCAGGCTGCGGATGAGCGACCACTTGTGCATGATCCGGGCGCATTGCGGCAACAACTCGCAAACCTGGACGCCCGGTACCGCAGTGGCAATGGGCGCAAACTCGCCGCGAATCTCGCTGGGGGCCTCGGGCTTGGGGTCCCACATGTCGTGCTGACTTGGACCGCCGCGCAACCACAGGATGATGACGCTCTTACGAGCGCTCGCCGCACCCGATGCCGCGGCGCGTGCGTCGGCGCGCAGGACGTCGGCCAGAGTCAATCCGGCCGAGCCGATGGCTCCGACTTGCAAGAAAGCCCGCCGACTGAGCGAAAGTGCGCTCTGCGCCTCGGAGCAGATCAGATTGCGCATCGGGCCACTCAAGGAAGGTTCTCCCTGCAAGTCCCAACCGAGGCCTAATCTCGTCAGTTGTGGTCAATATACACGATCCTGAGACGATCCGTCGCCCTGCGCCCCGTTTGCACTGTCCGCGCCGCGGCCCGGCGCATGAGCCCTTCGTGTTTCAGCAGACCTAAAGGACCACTCGATCCTCAATCCCATGGCCCCGAATTGCTCGAAGCTGGACCGCCCCTGTTTGGCAATCGATCCGAATCGAAGGTGACAATCGCACAGCTTTCGGCGACGGGAGCGAGACCAGCGTGGCTCGCCGACGCCGCGTCTACGAACCGCCCCGGCCAGGCAAGTCGTCCGTGTTTGAATCCTGTTACCGGTCACGTCAACTCAATGGTTCGAGAGTCGTTGTGAGCAAGACGGATCAGGACACGGATCAATGTTTCGCTCCGGTCAGGGCCCTCGCAATGCCGGTCAGGGCCCTCGCAATGATTGCAGGACCGCACCTCGACGAGCCAGATTCGGTGGCGCATCACCTGCTTCGCAAGATGTTTCATTCGGCGGCACGAACCAAGCCCCAGAAACAAGACAGCCGAAAGAGTTTTTTGTTGACAGCCCAGCCAGCGCTGTCCTACGCTGCACACGCAAACTAGGGTTTGTGATCTGAAACGAGTATGCGTTAGGGGCCGCTCGTGAACTGATTCTAGCGCCATTTCTGCGTGTCGTTGGCGACACGCACTTCTTGCTCGGCGCCTGGTCTGCCTCTTGCCCGTGAGCGTTCGCGGACGCTCGGCGATTCAAACCTTTTGCCTTTGCCTTTTGCCGCGCGTCTTGGCTGCGCGGCATGGCCACTTGCCTCGCACTCAATAAGGGGTTTTGCTCGTGAAACGATTCGATTGCCGGTGCCTCGCTTGGTCGCACGTCGTCATGTGTTTGTCGGCTCTGACTTCAACCGCCGCGGCTTCCGAATACGAGTTTACGCCCATAGCGCTCACGCGTACGGACGGTCCGCTCGGTCCGAACCTCGGACCAGGGACTGAGTTCTTGCCGGAACTGTCGTTTCCGACGATCAACAACAACGGTGAGATTGCCTTTCGCGCTTCAACCAGGACGGCCGAAGACCGCGTCGATAACGCCATCTGGAAGGTTGCTCCCGGCGGCGAAATCAGCCTGGTCGCAAGCGAAAGAGCCGGCGGGACGATTGGACCCGACATCGCCGGCGCGACCTTCACTGGCCTGGGGCGACCGATCTTGAGTGAAAACGGCGCCGTTGGCTTTAGCGGTCACTACAACGGACCTGGCGTCAACGGTACCGGATTGTTTATCGACACCGATATGACCGCTCCGCAAGCTGTTGCGCTACTCGATACCGATGGTCCCCTCGGCCCGAATCTCGGGCCTGGAGTTGAGTTCGATCTTTTCCCGCTCAACGATCACACCGACAACATCACGCAATTCACGGCCGATGGGGTCTTCACGTGGGTCTCGCCGCTGCAGGGCGCCGGCGTAGACTCTGCGAATCGCCTGGGGCTGTTTCAAGCATCCGCCGCCGGTGTAACGCCGATCGCCCGCAGTGGCGTGGTCGGAGCGCTGGGCCCTGGCCTCCCCTCGAGCGCCGTCTTCGCCGGGTTTCCCAGTGGCGAATGGCTGGCCGCCAGCGGGGCAGGGGACGTTGCCTTTCGCGCCCTCGTTACCGGCGGCGACGTCACGTTTTTCACCCAAAATGGCGCGTGGCAGGTAAAGGATTACAACGCCGCTCAAGTCGTTCAGCAGACGGGCATGACGGGCCCGCTCGGACCAGGAATCCCTGGCACGTTCAACAGCATGTCGCCGGTCTTGATCAACGACGACGGCGAACTGAGCTTTATCGGACAGGTGAATAACACCATCCGCGGCGCTTGGAAGATCGAGCCGGGCGGATCGCCACAACCCATGATCCTCTCAGGTACCGATGGTCCGCTGGGGCCCGGGCTGGGGGCGGGCGTGACCATCTCGAGCTTCACTCTGCCGTTCCAGGGCTTGCGATCGAACACGGGCGAGCTGTACGCGATTACCGAATTGGCCGGCGCCGGCGTGACGGGCGCGAACGACCAAGCGGTGTTGCGAGTGACGGACGACGGGATCGACCTCGTCATGCGCGAAGGGAACTATCCGACGATTTCGAGTCTGCCCTCGGGCGTCGTCATCCAGAATGTCCTGGGCTCGATCACCTTGGAACACGGCGTCCTGCTGGGCGTGCGGTTGCAAGGAACTGGAGTGACGTTCGACAACAACATTGCCTCCTTGCTCTGGATGGACGGGTCTCTCTCGGTGCTGATTCGCAAAGGGGACGTGCTCGACGTCGATCCAGGTCCTGGTCTCGACCTGCGACAGGTCAGCCTTTTCGACACTCCCAATGGCCCACAGTCCACCGGAGCCGATGGGTTGCCGCGGTTCTTTAACGAGCATGGCAAGTTGGTCCTGTCCGTGACCTTTACCGACGGCAGCTCAGGATTGTTTACGACGGTGGTCCCCGAACCTGCGGGCGCCTTCCTGGCCAGCCTGGCGCTGGTCGGTCTGCTGGCAATTGCTCGGCGACGATCGCCAGCAGGGTTCGTCAGAAGTGCCCCTGGTAGCGCCTTGCCCGAGTCCCCGCTGCTAAGCAGCAAGGACCGGCAACTACGAACATGAGTCGACCGGTCAGGCGCCAGGAATGGTCACACCCCACGCCGTCCAACCCAGCGCATTCCAGCCTGAAATCGGACACGCAATGAGTACGTGCGAACACCCGGCACGATGAAGCAGGCCGTGCACTTGGACAAAACTGGGACCAGCAAGTGCGCAACAAGAAACCCCGCGTCGCAACTGCCTATCACAGGGCCCGTTGGGACGCAGGGTTTTCAGCAGGCGGAGGGCACGGGACTCGAACCCGCAACCCCTTGCGGGGCACCTGAATTCCAGTCAGGCTGCTCACCAATTCGCATACCCTCCGATGCCGCGGCGCGGTGGCCGCGGTTCATGTGTGGCAACGCGTCGTGCGTCGATCTCGGACGACCTGCGTGCGGCTCACTCTTTGCCGGCTCGCGCGGATGCGCGTTGCCTGCGAGCCTGCCGTGCGGAGACCTCGCGGCCCCCGCGCTGCACTGAGAGTCGTGTTCCATGACCGGTCCGCGAGCGTCTAGTCGCGGGCCTGGACGCCGGAGATCAGCTTAACGAAGTCCCGGTTGGTCGGGAACTTGCTCAACTGCTTGGTCAGCTGCTCCATCGCGTCGACGTGATGCATCGAGCTCAACGTGCGCCGCAACATCGTCACCGCGTGTAGCGTGTCAGGCTCGAGCAACTTTTCTTCCTTCCGGGTACCCGACTGGCTGATATCGATCGCCGGCCAAACGCGGCGGTCGGCCAGCTTGCGGTCGAGCACCACTTCCATGTTGCCGGTACCCTTGAACTCCTGGAAGATCAGCTCGTCCATGCGGCTGCCGGTGTCGACCAGCGCCGTCGCGACGATCGTCAGCGAGCCGCCTTCTTCGAATTGCCGCGCGGTGGCGAACAGTTTCTTGGGAATGTCCATGGCCTTGATGTCGACGCCGCCGGACATCGTCCGGCCGGTATTCCCGACCCACTTGTTGAAGGCGCGGGCCATGCGGGTGATCGAGTCCATGACGAGGAACACGTCCTTGCCCAGTTCGACCAGCCGCTTGCAGCGTTCGACGACCAACTGCGACAGCCGGACGTGACTTTCCACGTCGCGATCGAGGCTGCTGGCCACGACCTCGCCATTGACGACCACGCGGCGCATGTCGGTCACTTCCTCAGGCCGTTCGTCGATGAGCAGCAAGATCAGCTTGATGTCGGGCCAGTTCTGCGAGATGGCCTGAGCGATCTGCTGCAGCATCACCGTCTTGCCGGTGCGCGGCGGGGCGACGATCAGCGCGCGCTGGCCTTTGCCCAGCGGCGTGAGCAGGTCCATGATCCGCGTGCTCAGCGGTTCGGGGCCCGTCTCCAGGCGCAACCACGTCTCAGGGTTGATCGGCGTGAGCACGTCGAACGTCTTGACGTTCGGATAGTCTTCGGCCTTGCAGCCGTCGATATCGATGATTTCGCGCAACCGCGGACCCTGCTGCTTGCGATTCGGCTGAACCATCCCGTTGATGAGCACACCTTCACGCAGACAGAAGCGGTCGATCATCGCGCCCGGGACGAACGGATCGGTCCGCTCGCGGACGTAGTTGTTCTTCGGATCGCGCAAGAAGCCGTAGCCATTGGGGTGCAGTTCGAGCACGCCCGAGGCCGGCTCCAGAGGCAGCGGTTCGCCGTTTTCGCTAGGTTCGGCCTCGGTCGTCTGCGGCCGCGGGCCATCCTGGCGCGGATATGGATGATGATGCCGCGGACGTCCGTGAAAATGCCCGCCACCGTAGCCGCCTGGTCCCCCGCGACCGCGCGGCCGGCCTCCCTTTTTCTTTCCCATTGGTCACCTGAAGAATGAGCGTAGCTCAGTAAAGAACAGTCGGGCCAAGAGTCCCGACCCATTTCGACCCAGCGATTCCCCGCTGTAAGCCAGCAATTCCCCGCTGAAAGACTGCAAAAGGTGCAATTGTCATGCGCTTGTCCGACGGCTCGACCCAGGGCCGAGCTTCCGCCTCAACCAACGGCTGGCGAGTGCTCTCGCCGACCGGCGTTTCACTGTTGCTCCCAGCGCGCGCGAAGTGTTGTTCGCTGCGCGCAACGTTGTCTTGCTTGCCGTGCGATCGCCACGCACGCCGAGCCAAGGGGACACGATTTCCCACCGGCGCTCAGATCAGCAAACACAGGCGCAGCGTCGCGGCATCCACTCATGCCGCCAAGCGACTGCGTCCCCATGTCAGGTCCTGGCAAAAAGTCAGACCCTGGCAAAACCAGTCCCGCGGTTCAGGCGTGCAAAGAGCAACCCCTTTGCCCGACTCAACCGCATTTGGGTCGCCCGCCCCGGCTACCGCCAAGCAGCGCCCCCGCGAGGGCGCATCCGGCCAGTCCTGTAGCCGAGCAAACGAGTTTGGTCTAAGAAATCCGGCCCCTAGAGGGGTTCTGCCAGAGACAGGCGGTTGTCGAACCGAAGCCTGGTTGTCAGAGCCACTTTGCAGCGGGGCGGCCCAAAGACGCTCGCGTGGGCCATAAATCGCCCGTCCCAGCTGAGCCCCTTCGGGGCCGCATGTTTGGACGTGCGAAAGCTTAAACTACCCAAAAGTTTACCTGCAACCACCTTGCTGTCAAGTGCAAAGAATCAGGCGGCAAGGATTGCGAAAGTTACTCCCCCCGGCAACCTGCTGCGATCCCACCGATACTTTTAGCTGCCTGCTACGCCACCAAGATGGCGCCTGTGCCGGCCAAGGCTAGCCAAGGTTTCCCCAGTTCTCCAAACGCCTTGCAGCAAGGCCGCACGATCCCTCGAACCACTGCAATCGGAATAGTTTAACACGATTTCCCGTGCAGCAGTGGCCGATATCAAGCAGGAACCGGCATCAGGCAGATCGCCGATGCTCCCCCCCGGATCTTGCTCACGAGGGCCTGGCATGTTGACGGCGGCGCGCACCTTGCGATTCGTGACGGCATCGCTGTTCGTCACGGCCACTTTGTCCAGCCAAGCCGCGGAAATCGCCTGGCAGCAGAGCTTGCCGGCTGCGCTGGCCACCGCAGCGCAATCCAACCGCCTGGTCCTGGTGCATTGCTGGGCGCCCTGGTGCGGACCCTGCATGCGGATGGAACGCGAAGTCTTCACTCAGCCAGGGCTCGACGAAGCCCTCGGCAGCAACTTCGTGCTCGTAAAATTCAATGCCGACGATCACCAGACCGACTTGCAGCAATTCGGCGTTCGATCGCTGCCATCGGACGTCATCCTCTCGCCCGATGGCCGCATCGTCAAAGTGATGCAGAGCCCGCAGACCGCCGACCAGTATGCCGGCGTAATCACGCAAGTGGCGACCGCGTACCGCGCCAAGCAGTCAGCGGCCATCGCAGCCGCGACGCCGCGGCCGGCGGCCGTGCAGCCGCAATACACGCAGCAACAAATGGTGGCCGAGCCACATCAGGCCCCGGCACCTCCACAAGCGCCAGCGCCTCCGGCCGCCGCGATCAACGCACAACCGCCGGTGGCGCCGCCGACCGCCGAAGTGGCGGCTCCGGCAGCGGCGCGGCTGGCGATCGACGGCTATTGCCCCGTGCAACTGATGGAGAATCGCGTCTGGGCCGCCGGCGACCCGCAGTTCACGGCGACCTACCAAGGGCAATTGTTCTACTTTGCCTCGGCCGAGGCGCAGCAGATGTTTTGGAATAACCCCGACCGTTATTCGCCGGCCGCAGTCGGCAACGATGCCGTCGTCGCACTCGACGAAGGGCAGCAGGTGCCCGGCCAGCGCCGCCACGGTGTCTATTACGGCGACCGCATCTATCTATTCTCGAGCGAACAGTCGCTGGCCAAGTTCTACGGCGATCCGGAACGCTATGCCGCCGCGGCCCGGGGCATGCAGGCTGCAATTCCGCGGAATACCAGCTCGCAGCGGTAAGTTGTTCCCGACTGACAATCAACGCTGCCGCGGCGCATTGGTTGACTGGCGCTGCCGCCGTAGTTATCGTCGGAGCCGCAAAGCTTACGTTTAGTTTGGTCCGGATCTCTTATCCGATCGCTGCGCCAGTGAATCGTCACTCCATGTCGGCTTTCTCGCTGCTCTCGCCGGCGTTCGACGCCGGCGTCTGAGAACCGCAGCAGCCGCCTTGCTCTCGAGCCGGCGCCCAGCAAGTCTTGCGTTCAGTCGCGCGCCTTGCGCTGCGTACCTTGCCTAGGCGTTGGCCCAGTGACGATTTGCAGAGACCAGATTCGAGCGGAGACAACCGAGCCTCAACCGCGACTCTAGGGGCCCCCGATGCAATCCACAACGCTTACCTCGGTGCTCGTCGCTCTGACGATGGCTCTTCCGCTGACGTTTACCTCCGAGTTCGCTGCCGCTCAAGGGCTAGTCGCGCTGGCCACGAATCCCGGCAACGGCCACGAATACGTATTATTGGGCCGGCAGTCGTGGGCCAACTCGGAGATCGCGGCTCGAACTCTCGGAGGCTATCTGACCAGCATCGACGATCCACAGGAACAAGCTTGGGTGTTTGACACTTTCGGTCACTACGGCGGCCAGGCGCGCTTGTTGTGGATCGGGCTGAACGACGCGCAAACACCCGGCCTGATGGAGTGGACCAACGGCAAACCGCTGGGCTGGCTATACAAACTGGACCCCTGGTGAGCCCAACGACGCAGGGGGCACGGAAGACTATGTTGCCATGTACTACCCTGGACATTCTGCACAAGGACAGTGGAACGACTGGGCAACCCGGTTTGACGACCCGAATGGCCTGCCGTTCCAGGGTGTCGTCGAATTCGATCCGGATGTGATCGCGCCTGCATTGGTCGTCGCGACCGACGACACCTGGAAGGCCATCGGCCCGGTGGGCAACCAAGAGGGCCAACCGATTCAGAGCGTCGGCGCAGCATGGGAGGCGGCAAACCCCGGCTGGAACAGCGACCTGGAGTACGACGACATGGCCTGGCAAACGGCGGACCTGATCGCACCGTCGGAGATTTGGGCGCCCGCCGGCGCATCGCCGGCCTACTTCCGCAAGACCTTTTCCCTCGACGTGGTGCGCCCGGGCACCGAGCTGCTGATGTCGGTCGACGACGATGCCATCGTCTACATCAACGGCGTCGAAGTGCTTGCGGACGTCGACAGTTCGTCGAGCGACCTGGGCCCCCTGGATGTGACCCAGTACCTGGTCCCGGGCACGAACTTGTTGGCGGTGAAGGCGCAGGACGCGTTTGGGCTTGCCGAACATCTGCGGCTGGCCGTGTTCGCCCCAGTGCCCGAGCCCTCGACGCTGGCACTGGCGCTTTCGGCCGGGTTGACGTTGGCGCTTGCGCGACAGAATCTGCGCCGACTAGGCCGGCCGGGCCAGGCGCGCCGCTGATTCTTCCTCACGCGGCAGCCGCTGATCCGCCCCGTAGGGCGCGATGTGAATGATCTGCCGCGCACGCAAGCGACGCTGCACCTCTTGCCAGAATTCCACGGTGAACAAGTCGCCGTGATGCTCGAGGAACACGTCGCGCAAGGGGCCGGACAGCCCAATGAAGTACAGGAACTCCTCGGGAAACATGTCGTGCAGGCCGACGCCGTGCGACGGCTCGCCCAGCATGCCATAGTCCTCGGGCAAGCGGCGGATGTTGCACTCGGTAACTTCGCTGATCTCGTCGTAGTCGTAGAACACGACCCGCCCGTGCCGCGTGACGCCGAAGTTCTTGAGCATCAAGTCGCCGGGAAAAATATTGGTCCAGGCCAGGTCCTTGATCGCCTGGCCATAGTCGATCACCGCGGCCCGGGCCGCCGCGTCGTCGGCTTCCTGGAGAAACACGTTCAACGGCACGACCCGCCGTTCGGCGTAGCAGTGGCGAATGACGACGCGGTCGCCGCGCACAAACACCGTTTCGGCCGCGACGGCCAGCAATTCGTCGAGCAATTCCTGCTTGAAGCGGTGCCGGTCGAGCTCGAGGTACTTGTACTCCTGCGCATCGACCAGCCGCCCGGCGCGATCGTGCTTGAACACGAAATGATACTTGTCAATCACCGAATGCCGCGTGCAGGTCTTCGGGTAGTCGAAGCGGTCCTTGATGATCTTGAACACCACGGCGTACGACGGCATGGTAAAGCAGATCATCACCATGCCCCGCAGGCCTTGCGCCAATTCGTACTGATCGTCCGAGGCGGCCAGGTGCCTCAGGGCATTGCGATACAGCTCCGTCTTGCCGTGCTTGTTGTAGCCGATCGAGATGTAGATTTCGGCCGCACGTTTCCGCGGGATGATCGAATTAATGAATGCCACGAGGTCGTAGGGGCGTTCGACCTCGACGTGGAAATACGAGCGGGCAAAGCTGAACAACAGGCTCAGGTCGTTTTCATCGGTCAAGACCGCGTCGATCGTGATCCCGCGCTCGTCGTGCTTCAGGCACAGCGCCAGCGGCAGCATGTGCGAGCCGCTCGACATGCGGCCAATCACATACGCGTACTCGCCCCGATAGAAAATCGACTTGACGATCTCGGTCCGCTCGACGACCCGCAGCGCGCCGATCGCCCGGAGACGATCCTCGATGCACCGGGCCGCCAGCCGGGTTTCATGGTCGAGCTGCGGCCCGCGCAGCGGCAGCTCGTACTCGGTCAAAATGGCCTGAAGCAACTTCTGCACGGACTCGCCCCGGCCGTAGGTGCGATACACCGGCTGGCTCGCCAGGTGCGGCGGGCTGTCAAAATCGGTGTGGACGAATTCGATCTCGTTGTCGACACCGACCGTCGTAAAGATCCGCCGTGTGACCGAGTTGTAGAACGTCTCGGCGATCTCCCAGTCGTCGCGATCGGCGATCAAGCTGGAAAACACGGCCTTGATGCTGCCCCACACCATCCGATCGTGCACGCGGTCTTCCAGCAGCTCGATGACGCGCTGTCCGATGTGCGCGACCTCGGCCTCGTAAACGTCGAGCCGCTCGGCGCTATCGGCCTGCATGCCGTGCCAATCGCGGTCGACGAACCGCTGCCGCGCGCGGCGCGTAATCTCGCCAAACTCGTGCTGATAGAGGTCGAAGGCGCGGCGGATGGCGCGGGCGATGACGTTCGCCAGCCGGCTGGTGGTCACTTGCGTCATGACAATCGATGGGCAGCGCTGGCGGCTGCGGCAGATGGCCCGGCGGCAGGCATTCCGCGCCTGCGCTCAACGGCGAGCCCGGCCGTCGGCCAGCCCTCTCAGCGTACCCGAGAGCGGTCCGCGGTGCGATGTGGTGCGACCGTTAGTGCGGTTGCCAATCCAGCGAGCGCGACACGGCCCGCTGCCATAGCGCGTATTTCGCCTCGCGTTCGCTGGCCGGCATTTGTGGTTCGAATTGGCGCTCCAGGGCCCAATTCCGCGCCACGTCTTGCTGGTCCTGCCAGTAGCCGACGGCCAGGCCCGCCAGATAGGCCGCGCCAAGCGCCGTCGTTTCGGCCACCACCGGTCGCAGCACCCGGGTGCCCAACAAATCGGCCTGGAACTGCATCAGGGCGTTGTTGACGCTGGCCCCGCCGTCGACTTTCAACTCGGCCAAGCGGATGCCCGCGTCTTTCTGCATCGCGTCGAGCAAGTCGCGCGTCTGATAGGCCATCGACTCGACGGCGGCCCGGGCAATATGCCCTAGCCGTGTACCGCGCGTCAGACCGAAGATCGCGCCACGAGCGTAAGGGTCCCAGTGCGGCGCTCCCAAACCGACAAACGCCGGCACGAGATACACGCCCTCGGAATCGGGCACGCTGGCGGCCAGCTTTTCGACGTCGATGGAGCTTTGGATCACGCCCAGCCCGTCGCGGAGCCATTGCACGACGGCACCGGCGATAAACACCGAGCCTTCGAGGCAGTAGGTCACCTCGCCCCCCAACCCCCAGCCGATCGTCGTCAGCAGCCGGTTGTTCGACGGCACGGCCTTGGTGCCCGTGTTGAGCAGCATGAAACATCCGGTGCCATAGGTGTTCTTCGCGGCGCCGGGCTCGAAGCAGGCCTGGCCGAAGGTGGCGGCCTGTTGATCGCCGGCGCACCCTGCCACGGGAATCGCCGCGCCGAACAGCTCGGGGCTGGTCGAGCCGTAGACCTCGCTCGAGGGTCGCACCTCGGGCAGCATCGCGCGTGGGATCTCGAGGATGGCCAGCAGCTCGTCATCCCAGTCGAGCGTATGAATGTTGAAGATCAGCGTACGGCTGGCGTTGCTGTAGTCGGTCACATGGCAGCGCCCGCCAGTCAGCCGCCAGATCAGGTAGCTGTCGACCGTGCCGAACAGGACCTCTCCACGTTCGGCCTTAGCGCGTGCGCCCTCGATCGTGTCGAGCAGGTGCTTGATCTTGGTACCGGAAAAATACGCATCGACCACCAGACCCGTCTTGCTGCGAAAGGTGTCGGCCAGCCCCTGGGCCTGCAGCCGATCACAGATGGGGGCGGTGATGCGGCTCTGCCAGACGATGGCGTTGGCAATCGGTTTTCCGGTCGCCCGTTCCCAGAGGATCGTCGTTTCGCGCTGATTGGTAATGCCCAGCGCGGCAATGTCGGCCGCCGTGAGCCCGGCCTGCGCCAGCGCCTCTTGCGCGACTTGCAATTGGCTCGACCAGATCTCCTCGGGTCGATGCTCGACGTGTCCAGGCGTGGGCAGCAACTGTTCAAACTCGCGCTGGGCCATGGCCACGGCGCGGCCGTCGCGTTGAAACACGATAGCCCGGCTCGAGGTCGTACCTTGATCGAGCGCCAGGATGTATTTGCTCATCGTTCGTCGAGATCCGTTAGCCAGAAGTTAGCGCCGCGGATGCAGCCGCGTGATGAACAGATCGTAAACCGCTCCACCGACGACACCGCCGATCAGCGGCCCGATGATGGGCACCCACCACCAACCGTCGTGGGCCTCGAACACCTTCCCACCCCAGCCGGCGAAATAGGTGAACAGCCGGGGGCCGAAATCTCGGGCCGGATTGATCGCATAGCCGCAGTTCAAGCCGAACGTCATGCCGATCAGCAACACCAGCGCGCCGACGATCACCGGGCCCAGGTTGCTTTCGGGCGACAGGTTGCGCTTGTCCGAGATGCCGAAGATCACGCCGACCAGCAGGGCCGTACCGACGATCTGATCGACCAGCCCCCCGGGCACGTTACTCAGCGGAAAGGCCGTGTTGGGGTACGTGGCCCAAATGCCCGCGGTCGACAGATCGCGCGGGTGACGGGCGAGGGCCTCGTGATACACGGCATAGACCACGGCCGAAGCCACAAAGGCCGCGGCGACCTGCGCAGCGATGTAGGGAATCACGCGTCCCCAACCGAAGTCGCGCAAGACCGCCATGGCCAGCGTCACGGCCGGGTTGAGATGCGCACCAGTCACGCCGCCGGCGACGTAGATTCCCATCGTCACGGCCAGGCCCCAGCCGAGGTTGATCGACAGGTAATCGCCATTGGCCTTGTTGCCCAACAGCACCTGGGCCACGACCGCCACGCCGAACGTCACGAGCACAAAGGTGCCCAGGAACTCCGCCGCCACTTCCCGCCACGTTTCGCGCGACATCTTGCCGCCTTTCGCGTTGAACCCCCTAACACTCGCGGGCGCCTGGCCCCAGCGCCAGAATGCCCGCCCCCGAGGGACCGACGATTCTCACCGCGCAGCGCGGGCAATTCAACTGCCGGCGGCAGCACGGGGCCCCGGCGTTGGCGCAGGGCGTCCGTTGCCCCGCGGCAAGGGATCGGTCGGGACGGTGCGGCCAAAATGCTGAGCCAGGCGTGCGCGCGTTTCGCCGAGTTGTCGCTCGAGCTCGTCGGGCGAGGCGCGGCCGGCGGCGACCATGATCTGGCCCAATTGCCGCAGCGTGGCCTCGCTGAGCCCCGGCTCGTAGAGCAGCATCAACCGGCGCTCGACCAGGTCGGCCAGCGTGACTGTCCATTCCTCGAGCATCGACCAGCGGCAAAACTCCACCGGCAACTCGGTACCGACGAGCGACTCACCACCGCAGGTGCCCTCTGCGGCGAGGATCTCGCGCACCTGAGTGCCGCACAGCCGCCACATCGCGGCGACCTGCGCCGGCCTGAGCCCATGGCTCGAGGCGAGCACCTGTTGCTCTGCGACCAAAGCGTCGGGGCTGGCCGGATAATCCTCGGCGCCCGGTAGCGGGCGGTCTTGAGACGTTTGCATGCGCGGCCGTCCTAACCGCGCCAACAGCATGGCGGTGGCCGACTCGGCCAAGGACCGGCACGTGGTCAACTTTCCGCCGATGATCGAATAACACGGTACCGCGGCGTCCGCATGTTCCTCCATCCAGTGCCTGCGCGTGATGGCCGCGGGTACGCCCGCGCCGGTAGCGGGCAGCGGGCGGATGCCGCTGTAGTGAAGGACGATGTCGTCCAAGGTCAGTCGCACGCCGGCGATAATCGCGTTGACCGTCTCGACCAGGTATTGCAGCTCGTCGGGCGACGCCACGGCCGTCTCCGGCCGATCGCTGTAGGGCAAATCGGTGGTGCCGACCAGGGTACCGTCGTCGAAGGGCATGATGAACACGGGCCGGCCGTCGGGAGCCTCGGCATAGATGGCTCCGTCTCCCAAGGCCGCGCGTAACCCGGGGTGATAGGTGAGAAAATGGCTCCCCTTGGTGCCCCCCATGAACTTGCGTTGTGTGATCCGCAGCTCGCTGAGCGTGAAGTCGACCCACGCGCCTGTCGCGTTGACGATGGCCGCCGGCCGCAGCGTCACGCTGGGCGATGCTTCCCGGCGGTACAATCCGGCCACCGGCGCAAGGCGAACCTCGTCTCCGTGCAGTTCGGCACGACGATAGGTATGCACCTCGAACGGCACCCCGCCGGCCTTGGCGAGCCGCTGTGCATCGGCCAACAAGGCCAGCGTAAAGCGCTCGGGAAACTGCACCTGCGCGTCGGAATATGCGCATAGCCAGTGAAAACGCTGCGCATCCACGCGCGGAATCGGAGACGCCGCGGCCTGTTCCACGCGATAGACGCGATAACGCTCCAAGGCATGCGTGCCGGCATAGGCGTCGTAAAAGCCCAAGCCCAGGCGCACGAGCCACAGCCCGCGCTGCTGCTGCACATTGGCCTTGCGCGCGGGGCGTTCGAAGCCCAGGAAGCGCCGCGCCGAATCGAAGAGCCCACCCCAGCGCCCCGCGACGGGAATATACAGCCGTAGCGGCCGGACCAGGTGCGGGGCGAGCGCCACCAGGCGGTTGCGCTCGGCGAGTGATTCGCGCACCAGGTCGAACTCGCCGTGCTCCAGGTAGCGCAAGCCGCCGTGGATCAGTCGCGACGAGTAGGCGGTCGCCCCAAAGCCGATATCCGCCGTGTCGACCAGGCAGACCGGTATCTGATTCAGCACCAACTCGCGGGCCAGGGCGGCCCCATTGATGCCGGCACCGAGGATCAACACAGGCGACGACGCGGTAGTCACGCGGTCAATATATCGCGCGATCGAGTGTCGCTAGTAGGCCAGCACGGCAATCGGCTCAGCTCCGCTTGCCGGTCCGGCGCCGTGCTGCCCAATGGCATCCGCCCAGCGCGATCGCCGCCAGCGCCAGCACGAAACTGCTCGGCTCGGGAACGGGCTGGAAGTAGGTGCCGGTCACGTGCGCGGCAACGTTGTTTCCCAAATTGATCCCTTCGACGGCATCGAAGCGCCAGTGAATGCCCAGGAAGATGCGGCTTTCGGCGTTCTCGAGTTCGGCCTGGCTGAAGCTGGTGAAGTGCCGCGTGACGCCGGGCAACTCCTGCGAAGTCAGGTCGAAAGAAACGTTATCTGTGCCGTAGAAACTCTCCAGGACTGAGTACAGTGCGCCCCCGAAGGTTGCATGCCCGGAGACATAGGCAGGGAAGGGGGGCGTGAACGGATCGCTCGACGGCGCGCCCAACGGCTCCCAAGACTCGTCGGCCACCGTCAGCGGGTTGCCATCGGTGTCGGCTTCGCGAATGCCGCTGATCGGGCGCCAGAAATCGTCGCGGTACTTGACGTCCCAGGCAGCGATGGCCGCGTCGGCCATGGCAACTGCCCCCTGCGCGAACAGCAGGGCGTTCTCCTGCAGCGAGTTCCCCTGCTGCTCAGAGATCTCCAGCAGGTTCCGCGTATACAGCACCGGCGGCGGTCCCATCCCCTGGCGGTCGTAGCCCCAAAAGATGCCGATTTCGGTCTGATCGGCCGTCCGGGTCATGCTGTTCTTTTCGCCGAGCGATTTCACCTCGTCGAACGACGCCGTGTACTCGGCGCTGGTCATGTCGGGCACGACTGGGACCGCGGGAAAATCGTTGTGCGTCGCATAGGTGAACGGATCGACCGCGCCCCAGCCCGGCCCCCATGCCTGCTGGTCTGAGTGCAACGGATCCGGGCGCCAATGACCTGGATCCGGGTTCTGGCCGTAGGCGGCCATCACGTCCGACCCGTCCATCGCGCGCGCGGCCAGATACTCGTTGGCGATGAATTGTCCCAGCGCGATGCCATTCACCTTTTTCGGCGACGCGGCGATCGCTGCCATCTGCGCGTTGTAAGCGTTGTCAAACAGGGCTTGCTGCCCGGGATAAACGGCCAGTGCAATGTCGTGCGCGGCAGTCGCCAGCGCGGCGTGCACCGAAGAAGGATCGCCCGCGCTCGTATCCACGAGAAACGGGACGTGCGTGCGTTCGATCGCCATCAGTGAGTCGTACATCGCGCCGTTCATCAAGGCCAGCGCCCGCGAAGACCAACCGGGATTGACCATCGTCGTATCGTTGCGAATCCCTTGGGCGAGCAAGGCATTCCACGCGGTAACTACGTCGGCGGCGAACACCTGGCTGGGTAGACAAAGCACAAGCCCAGCCAGACAGGTCAGGACACGATGCGACATGATGGGACCCTAGTTCTCTGGCTTCAGCCGGCACCCCTGCCACCGTGAAGCCCGAATTTGTGCGGTAAGCGCACCAAGCCGTGCGCGGAGGGTTACGGGAACGATCGCGATGCGCAGCGAGCGCAACGACCGGAAAAAGATCGGGGAGCTAGAGACAGGGCGTCGTCGCGAGGGCGCGACGCCTGACTTGCAATGTCGCGCTCAAACCGGTTGCGCGATGCGGCAGGTCAATTCCCCGAGCCTACGGCTCACGAGCGTCCCTCGCAGAAAAGGTGCCACCAACGCGAACTACGCATTGTGACAGGTCGAGGGCCGATCCTAGTCTCACGAATCACGGCCGTCAATCTGCGGGGCAATGTCGCGGTCCGCTCGTCGTCAGTCGGCCTTCAAGACCCGCTGCAAATACTGCACGCAGGCCCGAACGGTCATCAGGTCGGGGTTCAGCTTGAGGGCCCGCTGCATGCACTCGAGGGCGCGGGCATAGCGTTCGAGCTTCAGGTAGCACTGCCCCATCCCCGCCGCCGCGGCAAAATGATAGGGGTTAATCTCCAACGCCTGGTGGCAATCGGCGATCGCCGCGGTCCATCGCTCTTGCTGGCTATGTGCGATGGCCCTTTGGTTCCAGGCTTCGGCCAGCCAGGGGGCGTGCCGGAGCAGGGCGGTCGCTCGTTCGATGGCTTTCGCGGAGTGCCCGTCATGATTGAGCCGGGCAATCGCCGCCAACTCGGCCTGGTGCTGCGGCTCACCGTCGCGCAGCCAAAGCTGGCGAATCGTGTTCTCGGCGATGGTCCGGACCGTGCGGTCGGCGTCGTTCAGCCGCCGGCCGACAATGCCGTTCTGCTCGTAATTGCCCAGGAACCCGATGGCCAACACCGCCGCACGGCGCACCTGGCGCAGCGGGTGTTCGGTCAGGCGGGCCAGAGTGCCCAGCCGGTAGCGCGCCGAGACGGCCTCGATGAAATCGGCCGTGCGCAGGTCGTCGAGATACCGCTCGTAAAGCGGGACGAGCGTCGGTTGTCGGTCCAGGTCGTTCACTAGGGTACGCCGATGCTGGGGGGCCAAAAGCGTCAGGGCCTTGCCGCCGCGGGCCAATCCCGAGTGTAATCACCGGTGCCGCTTGTGGCGACGAATTGGTTCGCTGACCGGACAATACGCGTGCCGACTGCAACGGATTTGCCGCATCGATCGTGCCGACGCAGGGCCTGGACGCCCGGCGTAGCCGTGCTGCTGCTGGTGCTGACCGGGGCCGCCGGGGAGATCGCCGCCGACACGCCCGCACCGCTGCTCACGGGCACCGCCCTTGGCCGGCGGCTGCAAGGGACCGTCAGCGTCAAGTGGTCCGACGTGCCGCTCCGCCAGGCGCTGGCCGGCATTTCCACGGCGTATCACGTCGCCATCTTGCTCGATCGACGCATCGATCCAGACCAGTTGGTCCGCTACACGGCCGCGGACCAGTCGCTGGAAGCCGTGCTGCGCAGCGTCGCTCAAGACCGCGGCGCCGCGGTGGCGCGGCTGGCCGACGTGCTCTATCTAGGTCCCGTGGCGACCGCCACCCGGCTGCGGACGATTGCAGCCATGAATGCCGAAGAGGTCCGCCAGCTTGCCGAGGCGCCGCGCCGCGCCTGGCAGCAGCGGGCCGAGTTTTCCTGGTCAGAACTCGCCGAGCCGCGCCCGTTGATCGAGCAATGGGCGGTTGCGGCCCAAGCCCGGCTGACCGGTCTCGAACAACTGCCGCTCGACTTGTGGCCGGCTTTTCGCGCACCGCCCCTGACGCTGGCCGACCGCGTGACGCTCGTCGCTGCCGAGTTCGACCTGCGGTTGGTTCGAGCCGCAGGGAATGACGGTCTGCAGCTCGCGCCGTGGCCTGCCGAGGTTGCCGTGGAGCGTACCTTCCGAGCACAGCAGCTCAGCGCCGAGCGCCTCGAGCGATGGCTCAGCGACACGCCTTCGGCGACGGCGCGGCGCGACGGCGACACGGTCGTCGTCCGCGCCTTGCTCGAAGAACTGGAAAGACTCGCGGGGACCTCGGCACCGCCGCGGCGGACCGCTCGGCACGAGGCGGCCGCGGTGCGGCATCGGTTTGTCGTCCGCTCCATGCCGTTGGGCCGCGTGCTCGAAGAGCTGCAAACTCGCCTCGGCTGGAAGTTCGTTTACGACGCCGCTGCACTGGATCGTGCCGGCATCAAACTTACCGACCCGATCACCGTCGATGTGAGCGAGGCCGACGACGAACAACTCCTCGAGGCCGTCTGCCGCCCGCGGGGCCTCGAGTTCAAGCGTGCCGGCGCAGAAATCACGCTGCAACCAGCGCAAAAAAGCCCGGACGCCGACTCTTCGTCGGCGCCCGGGCGTGTGAATTGAAATCGACCGCGGCGAGCCGGTTGCTGGAAAACTAGCAACCGTGCTTCTCGAGCTTCTCGCGGAGCGTTTCGGCCGTGAACGGCTTGACCAGATAGTCCGACACGCCGGCCTCGATGGCCTGCAGCACGCGCTGCTTTTCGGCTTCGGTCGTGACCATGATGATCGGCACGCTGGCGTCCTGAGCGCGAATCGCCTGGACCACTTCGAGGCCGTTCTTGGCCGGCATGTTCCAGTCGGTCAGCACCAGGTCGAAAGAGCCTGGCTTGAACAGATTGATCGCCTCGGCGCCGTCGGCTGCCTCGGTCGTGTCACTGGCGCCTACCGCCAGCAACGAACGGATAATGATCTTGCGCATTGTGCTCGAGTCGTCGGCAACCAGCACTCGCAGGCTCATGACGGATACTTCCCGGAATTCACAGCGGGGAAACGGTTACCACTCCGGGCGAAGCGACGTGTGCGTCGCCGCCCGAGCGTACCGACCTTCGCCGATCGGCACGCAAACCTAGGTTCCACTGGCTGGGAGTCAAAGACGCCGGTGGCTGGGAGTCAAAGACGCCGGGCGCTCGTCCGGGAACTTCCTCGAAAAGATGAGCGAATCGGGCGCACAGGCACCAAGCCGCACGCGGGAAAGCGCCCTTGGCGGCGGTTTCTTCCTCAGGACCGCTACCGTGGACGATGTTGGCGCGCGAGGGCGCCGATCGCGCGGATGTTAACGCGCGGGCAAATTATGCGGTTTTCGAAAAAGGCGTAAACCCGCTGAACTGTGCGGACCGGGCTGCCCGAATCCTTGGTGATGTAGGCACCGTTGCTCGCCGTGCCGGTGTGCACCGTGAGCACGGAATGAGTGCCAGGAAGAAAAACTGTGAGCTTTACCGCGCAGCGCCGTACCGCGAGCTAGATCACCAAGGGAGAGCTTGTTGCGCAACGCGGAAGAGGCTCTCGACCCGGATCCCGCGCGGCCATGTTGCTCGCTGGTCGCCCAAACTCACGCCTTAATCTCGATTCGCCAGGAGTCTAACCCTTGAGCACCGTTACCGCGGAGTCGCCTACGCTCGAACGCCACGGCGTCGAAGCCATGGGCAGCATGCAGCTGGTCAGTTTCCGTCTCGGCCAGGAGGAGTATGGCGTCGAGATCACCAAGGTTCAGGAAATCATCCTGATGGGCGAAATCACGCGCGTTCCCCAAACGCCGCCGTTCATCAAGGGCCTGATCAATCTCCGCAGCACGGTCATTCCGATCGTCGACCTGCGGCTGCGTTTTGGCCTGAGTACGGAGGCCAATACGGACGAGACCCGGATCATGGTCGTCAACGTGGCCGGCAAGACGATCGGGATCATCGTCGACGCCGTGAGCGAGGTGCTGCGCATCTCGAAAGACCAGATTGCCCCGCCGCCACCGACCGTGGCCGGCCTGGGCCGTGAATACCTCACGGGCCTGGTCAAGCTCGAAAGCCGCCTGCTGATCATGCTCGACATCGACCAGATCCTCGGCGGCCAAGAAAACGCCGCCTTGGAAGCGGTTGCGAACTGAACCCTCCCATCTGCGTGAACCACCCCCACCTCATTACCCTGCCTTCCACCTTCCTTCCTGCGGAGATTGAATGACCATGGCTGACACTGCCACACCGGTTTCGAATGTCGCCGACATCGAGCAGATCCAGCGCGAGCTGACGATCAGTCGGGCGTTGAGCGAGAACTCACCGATCAACATCATGATGGCCAACACCGACTTGGTCGTCACCTATGCCAACCCGGCGAGCATCCGGACGCTGCGCCAGATCGAACACTTGCTGCCGTGCAAGGCCGACCAAGTGGTGGGCAAGTCGATCGACTTGTTCCACAAAGACCCCAGCGCCCAACGCCGGTTGCTTGCCAACCCGCGGAACCTGCCGCACCGTGCCGTGATTTCGCTCGCCTCCGAGAAGCTCGACCTGCTGGTCAGCGCGGTCTACGACGAAGCCGGCAACTATCTCGGTCCCATGGTCACCTGGGAAGTCGTGACCGAGAAGCTCGCCATGCAGGCGAAGAACCGCGACTTTGCCAACCAAATCGAGGCCATCAGCGCCGCTCAAGCGGTGATCGAATTCGAGCTCGATGGCACGATCGTCAACGCCAACCAGAACTTCCTTTCGGCGATGGGCTATTCGCTGCCCGAGATTCGCGGCAAGCATCACAGCATGTTCGTCGATCTCGAATACTCGAAGTCGTCGGACTACCGCCGCTTCTGGGAACGCCTCCGTGACGGCGAGTCGCAGCAAGGCGAGTTCCAACGCTTCGGCAAGGGCGGCAAAGAAATCTGGATCGAGGCCCGCTACAGCTCGCTGCTTGACGAGCAGGGCAAGCCGTACAAGGTCGTCAAGTACGCCAGCGACATCACCAATGCCGTCCGGCAACGTCGCGAGATTGCCGAAGCCCAGGAGCGCGAGCGTCGGGCCAAGCAAGACCTGAGCGACAAGATCGACGCGCTGCTGGTCGTGGTGAACGCGGCTGCCGATGGTGACCTGACCCGGCCGATCACCATCCACAGCGACGACGCCGTCGGCCAACTGGCCGGTGCGTTGGGCACGACCTTGACCAGCTTGCAGCAGATGATCCGTCAGATCATCGAGAGCGCTGCCCAGTTCACCGAAGGCGCCCGCGTCATCGCGGAGAGCTCGCAGTCGCTGGCGCAAGGCGCCCAGACGCAGAGCTCGGCCGTCGAGGAAATGACTGCCTCGATCGAAGAGCTCAGCCGCTCGATCGACAATGTCAAGAACAACGCCGTCGAGGCCGACACCGTCGCCCGCGACACGAACCGCCTGGCCGAGGAAGGCGGCACCGCCGTGCAGAAGTCGATCGAGGCCATGGGCCTGATCAAGAACAGCTCGGAGCAGATCAGCGAGATCATTCAGGTGATCTCGGAGATCGCCAGCCAGACGAACCTGCTGGCCTTGAACGCCGCCATCGAAGCGGCCCGCGCCGGCGAGCACGGCCTGGGCTTTGCCGTCGTGGCCGACGAAGTTCGCAAGCTGGCGGAACGGGCCAGCGAGGCGACCAAGCAAATCTCGTCGCTGATCAAGGAATCGACCCGCCGCGTCGAGGAAGGCTCCACGCTGAGCACGCAGACCGGTGCCGCGCTGCAGAAGATCATCCAGGGCGTCGAATCGACGGCCAAGAAGATCTCGGAGATCGCGACCTCGACCGTCGAACAGGCCCGCAACGCCAAGGAAGTGGCCTGCGCCATCCAGAACATCGCCCAGGTGACGGAGCAATCCGCCGCCGGCAGCGAGGAGATGGCGTCCAGCAGCGAAGAACTCGGGGCCCAGGCCGCCGGCCTTCGCGACATGGTCAGCCGCTTCAAGACCGAGTAGACCCACGCCCGCGGCCAACCCTGGCCCGGCGAACCGCGCTCGTGCGGTTCGCCGGGCCGCCGGGGTTTTGGCCCCTCTCCAC